>JALYUD010000155.1 GCA_030853905.1 Vulcanimicrobiota bacterium | reverse complement strand
CCGTTGACGGCAACGACGCTGCCATCTTGCAGTGCGTCCGGTCGCGTCGTGATCACTTGCGTGCCGGGCCGAATTGCCGCGCCGCGGACTTCAGCGAGCGTGTCGGTTTCCAGCCCGACTTCGACCGGCAGCATCTTCGCTTTCCCGTCGACGACCGTGTATACGGCCGACCCGGCCGAGGATACGGCCGACCCCGTCGAGTTTTGATCGCTGTTTGAATTTTGGCCGCTTTGGAAGAGCGCGGTGCGCGGCACGACCGTCGCGCCACGGTGCTTCTCTTTCTGAACCGTCACGGTGACGAGCATCCCGCCGCGCAGCACTTCGCCAGGATTGGGCTGGCGGATGCGCGCGCGATACGACAACGTTCCCGTCGTGGGGGTCGCGTTGACGTCGGAGATCGTCCCCGAGAACGTGCGCCCCGGCAGGCTCGCCGAGGTGAACGTTGCGGAAGTACCCGCGTGCACGAAGCCCAAGTCTTCGTCGGGCACGTTCGCGTTCACGTAGACCGTGGACAGTTGCGAGACGCGCACGATCGGCTGATTGGGGCCCGCGAAGGAGCCCGGGTCCAGAAGTCGCTGCGTCACGACGCCGTTAAAGGGCGCGTAGATCGATGATTGTGCGATCTGCGTGCGCATCAGTTTAACGTTCGCTTGGGCCTCGGCGACCGCGGCTCGGTTCGATTGGATCGTCGCTTGATCGACCTGCGTCTGGCCGGTGTTGCTGCGCGCGGTCTGCAGCGTGGCTTGCGCGGCCGGCAGCGCTTGCTCCGCGTTGTTGAGCTCTTGCTGCGCCGAGACGTAGGCAGCACGCGACTGTTCGACCTGCGTTCGAGCAACGTACCCTTGAGAAACGAGCGACTGATCGCTGCTGTACACGAGTTGTGTATTTTTGAGCGCCGCTTGGGCGGTGCGGACCCGGTTTTGCGCCTGCTGAACGTTTTGTTCCGCTTGCGAGACGGCCGACGTATACTGCTGTGACGAGATCGGAGCTTGCACCGTCGAACTGTTCACCTTGGCTTGGGTCTGCGCGACCGCAGCCTCGTTGGCCGCCAACTGCGCTTCCAGTTGCGAGCTATCGAGCTTCGCGAGCAGCTGACCGGCGCTGACCCGGTCGCCCTCGTTGATGTACACGGCAGCTACCGTGCCGGACTCCGGCGTGCTGAGCGTCGACTCTTGCAGCGGCGCGATCTGCCCGTCAAGCGTTAGGCTCGTCGCGATATCCTGACGCCGCGCGCGGCTGACGTCGACCGCCAGCGGCGGCGGCCCGGCGGCCTTCTTTGCGTGGCCGCTGCAGCCAGTGGTGAACAACGCCCCGCCGAGCACGGCGACGGCTGCCGCTCCTACGGCGGCCCCGCGAACCTTCATGCCTCTCCCTATATATGAGCCGCGCGTCATTTCGTCCGGCCTGCGCGGATTCCGGCTTATGTACGCCGCCCGAGCCGGATTTGATTCACAGCAAAGCAAAAAAGCGAAAAAAACCGCGAATGCGGAGCGAGCGGGAGCGTTTCTGCCGACGCGCCAACGTTACGAGCACATGCCGTCCAAGCTCGAGATCGGCCGGACCTATCAGAGCCAAACCCGCGTGGAAGAATGGATGACGGCCGCCAAAGCCGGAAACCGGGGCGTCGACGTTCTTTCGACGCCGATGCTGCTGCAGCTGATCGAAGAAGCCGCCGTCCACTGTCTCGCCCCGGTCCTGGCGCAGGACGACGTGTCGCTCGGCTCATACGTCGATCTGACGCATCTCGCGCCGACTCCGGTGGGCTTGATCGTGCGCACCGAGGTCGAAATCATTGCGATCGACGGACGGCGCATCGACTTTGCCGTCGCCGCATTCGATGAGCGTGAAAAGATCGCCGAGGGGACGCATGAGCGCTACGTAATCGAGCGGCCTGCCTTCCTCGCCACGCTCGACGAGAAAAACGCGCCATAGTCGGGCCGCGTCCGCAACGCTACGGTTGTAAACGGATCGCGAAAGTACCGTACCGGACGTACCAATACGGGCGTAAGTTCCGACGCGTCTCATAATATATCGAAGGTTCTTTCGGGCGCCCGATGGCGACCAAACGTTCGCCCTGTGAAACATCTGGGGCCATTCGAACGTTGTACGGGCAATGGACGCCTCGGGGGCTTACCCCTCCGACAAGCGCCGTGGCCGATCGAAACGGCTCCGGTGGTAACATCCGCTCTGCGAAAGCCGATATTGAACGAGGGAAATTACGGCTGATTGCATTTTGCTAAAGGTCTGAATCCACGCGTGTCACATAAGGTAGGGAATGCCGCTCATGCGGTTTCGCTCCAGAGTGAGGCGGGTACCAGTCTTGGCGAGTTTCGATGGGCAGATCCCCGCAATACTCAAAAACTTAAGCAACTAGGAGGAAGTTAGTGAAACGACTCGTTTCGCAGATCGTTGCCATGTCGGCGACGCTCACGTTCGGGATCGTGACCTTCGCCGTGTCGGCCGTCGCGCCGGCACATGCGCAGACGCCGGCTCCGAATTTCGGCAGCCCGCCGTCCGGCGAAATCCCGATTCTGTTCAATGACCAGCACGTCTATACGAAACCTGACCGCCTGAGGAGAGGTCGTGTCCTGGCCGCTATCGTACGCGGGAAGACGATCCTCGTTCCCCTGCGTTCGATGTTCGAACAGATGGGTGCGACGGTCTCGTATAACGCGTCGACCAAGACGGTCGACGTTTCCAAGCCCGGCGCCGACGTTCAAGTAACCGTCGGAAAGCCGGAAGTGACGATCAACGGGGAGACCCGCCCGCTCGACGTTCCGCCCGAAATCTATCACGGTTCGCTGCTCGTGCCGGTCCGCGTTATTTCGGAAGGCATGGGCGCCTACGTCCTGTGGGTGCCTGACCGGCGCATCGTCGTCGTGCGATACATCAGCACGATTCCGGCGACACCGCCCCCGGCCGTCGCGCCGACTGCCGTTCCGACCGCAGCTCCGACCACGAGCCCCACCCCGACCCCCAAAGCGACCACCGCGGCGCAGTTCTTCTTAGTCGGCGACGCGATGTTCGATCCGAAGGTCTACAACGAGTTCAGCCCCGGTAATAGGGGCGGCACGGATGTGGCCGGACGCGCCGGGGCGACCTTCAACTTCGGCGACCTCGGTTTCTTGGCCGAAGGCGACTTCCGCCAGTTCCGGTACCCGCACCGCTCGTCGACTCCGATGAACGTGGCCTGTACGGGAGCGGGTGCCGTGGTCGGTGACTCCGGCTGCGTCACGACCCTCGGACCGTTCAACGGTTCGGCGTTCGTGCCGTCGTTCGATGCCCGCGACACGGACATCGATGGCCGGTTGGGAATCGGCATCGCCAATCCGAAGATCTTCCTGGCAGGCAGCTACATCACGCGCTACGGCAACTACGGTTACCCGCGCTTGACCGGCATCGGCGCCGGCCTCGAGAAGCTGACGAACTACAATCAGCCGATCGACCTGTACGGCAGCGTCTACTACTATCCGCAGATCACCGGTGATTACACCGACATCTTCGGAAACGGACAGAAGCTGCAGTATCGGATGCTGCACTACCAGGCGGGCCTGAACATCATGGTCCCGCGCACCCCGCTGTTCCTGGACTTCGGGTACCTCGGCGACCATGGGACCGCCAAGCTGAACGCTCCCAGTGGATTCTCCGAAAACAGCTTTTACGGCGGTCTCGGCCTCCACTTCTAAGCGGAGTCCGAGTCAGCCAAGCTGACTGAAGCGAAAGGAAACGCCCTCAGCGAAAGCCGAGGGCGTTTCCTTTCTTGCCCCTGCGAGAGAATGCGAACGGTGCTACTTTAGTGGCGCGATGCGCTTGGCCGGGGCGATGGTGACGGGCTGAGTTGGGGCGGCGCGATTGGGTTTGGGGCGGCGCTTCCGGTCGGCAACGGCATCGGGGTCGACGTTGCCGCGGGGGCCGCGATCTTCCGCTGGGGTGGCGCTTGGTGCGCGGTGAACTCCGATGGATAGGCGGAGCCGAACACCGAGTTGTACAGCGGCGCCGGCGTCGCGAGCGGCGGGATCGCAGCGAGATGCTCGACTGCGAGCGTCTTCTTCAGCTGCTTTGCTTGAGGCGATGCAGCGAAACTGTGAAATAGCCAGAGCGCGACCATGTGAGCGCGATCGCGCGACGGCTGGTACAGCACTTTTGTGTAGAGGCGCTGCAAGAAGTAGATCGCGCGCGGCAGCTGATCGTCCTGCGGATATTTCTTGGCCCATGCGCGAATCGCGGTTTCCGTCAGTTCGACCGACTTGAACGTTTGCGGCCCGATGTCGTGATTCACGTCGTAGCGACGACCAGTATCGCGCATCGTGTTGTTGATGCCGATGACGCTCTGGCCGAGAGGTCCGAAGTATTCATCCCCCGGCGCGAGTTCCGCTAGCGCAGGGTGGTGGACGATCAGGTGATGGATCGCGACTTTGGCGGTCGATTTTTCGGGAGCTCTTGTTTTGAGATGAGTAGTCGGTGCGGATGCGACGGCGCCCGTCACCAGAGAGGACGCGGCGGCGCAGACAAAAACAAGCCCTGAGACTCGCTTCACGATAGGTACCTCACAAAGTGAACGTGGAAGCGTCGTTGGGAATCGAGTTTCGTGCGAGAACGCCAAATACCCGTCGCCTGCGTGCAGCTTGCTGCCATCGATCGCCGAGATTTCGAAGAGCGCTGGGAACACGTGCTCGCTTTGACCGAATCGGCAGCCCGCGACGCCGCGCAACTGATCGTTCTGCCGGAGGGAACGGTCCCGGGCTATGTGCTCGGCAGCGACGCCGTCTGCACGGAACAAATTCGGCGAGCCGGCGCGGACCTCGCAGCAATCGCGCGCCGCTACGGCGCGACGATCGTGTACGGCGGCATAAAGATGAGCGGTGGCCGGACGCTCAATGCAGCGATCGCGCTCGGCCCCGACGGTCGCGAATTGGGTTTCGCTGCCAAGCAGTTCCTCTGGCATTTCGATCGGCGCTGGTTCGCGCCGGGTGAGACGCTCGAGCCAATCGATACGCCGATCGGGCGGCTAGGACTGCTCGTCTGCGCCGATGGACGAATCCCCACGATTGCCTCCACCCTCGTCGAACGCGGTGCGCAGATACTCGTCATGCCGACGGCATGGGTGACCAGTGGGCGCGACCCAGCCGTCCTCGAAAACATTCAAGCCGACTTGATGGTCAACGTCCGCGCTCGCGAAAACGGCGTGCCGTTCGTCGCCTGCAACAAAAGCGGCGTTGAACTCGGCGCGGTCGCCTATTGCGGCAAGAGCACGATCGTGGCGGCTGACGGGACGACGTCGGCACGCGCGAGCGAACGTAAGGAAGAGATTCTTACAGGCGAAGCGCTCGTAGCTAGGCAGCAAGCACCGTGTCGCGGTGCGCGGCTCGCCGCTGCGCAACGCAGCGCCGTCACCGACCGCGACGAATCTGCGCCGGATCGCGTACGCATCGCCTTTACACTCGAACGCGAGCCTGCCGAACTCGTGCGGCTTTCGCACTTTGCAGCGGACGCCGATTTCGACGTCGTGCTCGCCGGAGGCGTAACGTCCGCCACTGCGATAGGTGCACCGACCGGCGCCGCGCCATGTGGGCCGGCCGGCAACGCTGAACGTGCGCGGGGCGGTCCCGCGGGCGACGTTGCCGTGCCGATCGCCTTCGTCGCGAACGCAACGTCGGCTAACGCCCGGACGACCCGGATTGCGGGCATTCGCGCCGCCGTGGCCGGCGATGAGATCGTGCACGATCCCCGCGGTCTCGTCGAGACACGCCGAAGCGGCATCGATCTCATCGTCTGGGATACGCGCGACGATCCGGCGTGGCAAATCCGCTTCGCGCGAACGCGGGCGGCAGAGTTGCGTGCGTACGTGATCGTCTTCGACCGCGGTGCAGAGCGCGCATTCGCGGTCGATCCCGCGGGCGCCATGCTCGCCGGCACCTTCGGCGAGTACCGCCTCGCCTCGTTCCTCTACGAACGCGCGCTGACCCAAGCGACGCTCGTCGCACCCGCGACCGACGTTGCCGAAGGTTTGCGCGTAGCCGAACGAATCCGCGCCGAAGGACTCGCGCCGCTTCGCACGGACTAGGATTCGGCTTCGCCGAATCAACAGAGGAAGAAGTCGGGCAAAGCCCGACATTGGTTTGCGCTGTATGACGACGACGTTTGATTCACTTGCGGCGCGCGCGCTTGAAACGGCAAAGGTGCGCGGGGCCGGCTATGCCGACATCCGCTTCGAAGAAGATCACTCCGAACGGATCGAAGTGCGTAACGGAGCCGTCGTCACGCTCGCCGACGACACGAGCACCGGCTACGGCATTCGTGCGTTCTGCGACGGAGCATGGGGTTTCGCATCGAGCCCGGATCTGTCCGACGCCGGAATCGATGCCGCGGCGGCCTTGGCTACGGAGATCGCCAAAGCCGGCGCCGCCGTCGCCGCGCGACGCTTCGCGCAAGCACCGCACGATTGCTACGTCGACACGTTTGCAACGCCGCTGGGGCGTGATCCGCGGACCGTCCCGCTGGCCGAACGGGTCGCGCTACTACTCGAAGCCGAGCGCTCCGTTCGCGTCGGTCCGCGAATAACGGTCGGCCGCGCGTGGATTGATCTGTGGCACACCGACAAGACGTTCTACAGCACAACCGGCTCACGCATCGCTCAATCGCTGCAGCAGAGCGGCAGCGGACTGGCAGCGCTGGCCGTCGGCAACGGCGACGCGCAGCAACGCACGTTCCCCGGCGACATCGGCCTCTATCAGTCGGGCGGCTGGGAGATCATTGAGGCCGCGGCACTACGCGAGAATGCCGCGCGCATCGGCGAAGAAGCCGTGGCCCTGCTCGACGCGCCGCAGTGCCCCGCCGGCACGTTCGACATCATCCTCGGCGGTTCGCAAGTCTCGCTGCAAATCCACGAATCGTGCGGACATGCCGCCGAACTCGACCGTATCATGGGCTGGGAAGCCAACTTCTCGGGCACGAGTTTCCTCGATCCCGCACAGCTCGGCTCGATGCGCTACGGTTCGGATGCGGTGACGATCGTGATCGACAATCTGCTGCCGCGCGGTTTAGCGACGGTCGGTTACGATGACGAAGGTTCCAAGAGCGTCGCGGCGGACGTCGTCCGCAACGGCGTTCTCGTCGGTTTCGAGACGTCCCGCGACACCGCGCGCGCCATCGGCCGCGACACCAGCGCCTGCGTGCGCGCGCAAAACTGGCAGCACGTGCCGATGATCCGCATGTGCAATCTCAACCTGCTGCCCGGCAACGTGCCGTTCGAGGCGCTGTTCGACGACGTCGAGCACGGCGTCTACATGGAATCGAACCGCTCGTGGTCGATCGATGATCACCGGCTCAACTTCCAGTTCGGTTGCCAAGTCGGGTGGGAAATCGTGCGTGGCAAACGGACCCGCCTGCTCAAGAATCCGACCTATGCCGGCGTGACGCCGCAATTCTGGGGAAGCTGCGATGCGATCGCCGACGAACGCTCGTGGACCGCGTGGGGGACGCCCAACTGCGGCAAGGGCGAACCAATGCAGAGCGGCCGCACCGCGCAAGCCGCGGCCCCCGCGCGCTTCCGCAACGTTGCAGTCGGAGTCGGGTACGATGGATGAAACGCAGCGCGAAGCGCTGGCGAGCCGATTGCTCGAACTCGCCGGCGGCCAGAGTGAAGCGATCGTCAGCGACAGCGACGTCGGTTTAACGCGCTTCACGCATAACGCGATCCATCAAAATTTGGCCGAGCGAAACACCAGCGTGCGGCTGCGCACGGTAGTCGACGGACGTACGGGCGTTGCCATCACGAACGATCTCGATGAGTCGGGTTTGCGCGCGGTCGTCGAACGCGCTCACGGCATTGCCGCGCTCGCGCCGGCCGATCCCGAGGTCGCGCCGCTCGCTCACAGCGCGCGCACCGCCACTCCGGCCCACGCCTACGATAAAGCCGTGGCCGCGGCGACGCCGGAGCGGCGCGCACAGATTGCGGCCGACGTTTTTGCCGTCGCGGAAGCCGGCGGCGTGTGGGCGGCCGGATATGTCACGACGGAACGCGCCGGAACGACGATCGCCAACTCGCATGGAACGCTCGTCTCGTACGACGGTACGACATGCGGCTTGAACGTCAAAGCGAACGGCAGCGACGCGACCGGTTACGCGGAGTTCTTCGGCAGCGCGCTCGACGGTTTGGACCCGACTCGCATCGCGACCGTCGCCGTCAACAAGGCGCGGGCCGGAACGGCGCCGCAGCCGGTCGAGGCGGGCGCGTGGACCGTCATCCTCGAGCCGCCGGCGTTCGGCGAACTGCTTTCGTATGTGGTCGAGCACTTTTCCGCACAGGCCTACGACGAAGGGTCGTCATTTCTATCCGGCGGTCTCGAGCGAAGTTATGCGGGCGACAACGTGACGATCGGCGACGACTACGCCCACCCGTTGCACGCGGGCATGCCGTTCGACTATGAAGGCGTCCCGACGCAGCGCCTATCGCTTCTCGAACAGGGCAGCGCCAAAGCAGTCGTGACCGACACGAACTGGTCGAAGCGGCTCGGTCGGGCCGATACGGGGCACGCCGAACCGGCGCCGAGTGCCGACGGGCCCCAGGCACGCCACGTCGTCGTCGACGCCGGTAGCGCATCGCTCGACAGCCTGATCGCCGGCACCAAACGTGGTCTGTTGGTCAGTCGTTTTTGGTACATTCGTCCGGTCGATCGACGACGCACGATCGTCACCGGCATGACGCGCGACGGAACGTTTCTGATTGAGAACGGAGTCGTCGGCCGCGGCGTCCGTAACATGCGCTTCAACCAGAGCATCCTCGAAGCGCTGTGCCATGCCCAGTTCGCCGACACGCAAGCACGCACTGCCGGCTACGCCTACTCGATCGTGCTACCCGCCGTCAAAATCGAAAACTTCCACTTCACGAGCGTAACCGATTTCTAGGAGGCTGTCGGACTTTGTCCGACAGCCGACGACGGGCGGATCGGCCGAAGGCCGAACGCAACAGATTCGACGAAGTCGAATCCCTAGGTGTGCTGACCCATAAATAGCGTGACACAAAGCGACAGCAATTTTTCGTCGTCGCAAGGAGCGAAGAGCGCAGAAGTATTCGGTTTACACGAGGCGTCTCGGACAGATCAGCGGGCGACTCTGAGAGGAGCAATGTGTTCGCGCGGTATGGGACGGACGATTTCGAGCATCGCCGTTACGATCACCGGATCCCATTGCGTGCCGGAACCGGCGCGCAATTCTTCGATCGCGGCAGGGACGGACATTGCGCCGCGATAGGGTCGCTTGCTGATCATCGCGTGGAACGAGTCGGCCACAGCGATGATGCGCGATAAGCGGGGGATGTCGTTACCGGCGATGCCAGCGGGATACCCGCGACCGTCGATGCGCTCGTGATGCGCGGCGACGAACGGAGCGAGGTCGGAGAGCGACGCGACGCGTTCGAGCATCGTTGCACCGATGCGCGCGTGTCCGCGCATCGTCGCCCACTCGGCGGCGTCGAGGGGACCGGGTTTGAGCAGGATCGCGGCGGGCACCGCAATCTTGCCGACATCGTGCAGGATGCCGGCGAGCACCGCTTGGCGTACGACGTCGGGGACGAGACCGATCGCTTTAGCGATCCGGCCGCACCACATGCCGACCGCGCGCGAATGTTCGCACGTTGCTGCATCGCACGCCTCGAGCGCTGCCAACAGCGACGTCACGATCTCATCCCTACCGACCAGTTTCGCGGCGTCGACCAGCTGCGGGCCTTTCGCGCGATCGATCCGAAAGCGCTTCTCGAGCTCGAGCGAACGTAAGGTCAGGTAGGCCAGCACTTCGTCGGAAGCGCCGCAATCGCGCGCGTAACCATTACCGATCGCCGCGCACGCGAGCGCAATGATGCGGGCGTATTCGGGCGCACCAACGGATTCGGCTTCGCCGTCGACCCACACGTCGACGCTATCGCGATCCCCGATTTCGATCTCTTGCGCGAAGCGATCGAGAAATGCGTTGGCGCAGGCGGAGGCGCTCGGCGCGCCGGGACGTTCGAGCGCGGGGGAACGGATGACAGCCCCTACCAGCTCGCGACGGCGCCCCTCCATGTACGAGGCAAGCCGGCTTCCGCAGTCCCGCGAAATCGTCGGTACGCTCAATGTGCCCTACTTCACTACATCACGTTGCCGCCGAACGCGATAAGCGTTCCGCCAGCGGTGCCACTTTTGGGGGGATTGCGCGCGCCTTTCGAAGGCTTATCCACAGCGACCTTCTGCTGAAGACGGACCGAGCGGGGCTTCAGTCCTAGTCGGCTACTGCGCCGCCGACTTCGGCCCGGATACGGCACCGCGGATTCTTCCTCGACCTCGTGTGGCCGCCCGAGGGTCGTTTGCTTCCCGCAAAGCCGAGTAGCAACGCCGCCAGGCCGGCCCAGAGCGCGAGCGGCGCCGGGATGGGTGAAACCCGTAACGCGGGATACGTCCCGAGCGTGGCCCGCAAGCGGAGGCCGGCGAGCGTAATCGTTCGGCCGCTGCCGGCCGCCGCGATGCCCCCCGGCAGCAGAGCCCCGCTTTCATCGTCCACCGCGAACAGAACGAACGGGCCCGGACCCAGTCCCCGACCGTGCATGTCAGGGAGAGCGCCCGCGGCAAAATAAAAGATTTTGAGCGTGCGGCGCCGAGCGGGAACGGCGAACGAGTCGGCCGGCACGTCGCGGCCCGCGAGGGGCACCGTTTGCGAAAAGAGGGCGACGGGAGAGAGAAACGACGGATTCGTCGGCTGCGTCACCGTCAAGTGCTCGTCGCGCAGGCCGCGCACATCGACGTAGGCGGCGATGCGCGGCACCGTCTCGAGCGCCGTCGCCCCGACATACGCTCGGGCTCCGGGCACGAGCAACCGTGGCGACCCGGCGCGCTGCCGGATGACGACGACGGCATCGCCGCGCGCGATTCCCTTTGCGTCGACGGCCGGGAAGAAGGCCGCGCCTGCGGCGCTCGGCACCACGGCCACCGTTCCCGGAACGCGCTGCAAAATTTCCGCATCGGGGCCCAGCAGTCCCACAGCCAAACCGGCCGCGGCTATGACGAGCACGCCGATGGCGGCCACGATGGGAACGCTGCCGAGCGCCTGGACGCGATCCCGCCGCCCTCCAGCGCGCCCGCGGATAAAGAGCGCCATCAGCGCGACCAGCGCTGCCGCGTATTCCCAGCTGTGAAAACCGCCCCAACTCGGAACGGCGAGCTGCGCGACGACGAGGGCCAAAAGCGTAATCGCCGCCGCTGGCGCCGCCGGCAAAAGGGAGGCACGTCCTGCCGGCCGCGAAGGCTCGGCGATGCCGTCCTCGCCCGTCACTTGGACGTGGTCCGTTGAACTCAGTGCCGGCGTGCCGGCGAGCCGCCGCCGGGCAGCAGCCCTCCCACGGCCTGATTCATCTGGACGAAGCTTAATTCACCGTCGATGCCGCGCACGATCTTTCCGTCGCGGTCGACCACGACCGTCGTCGGCAGGCCGATCGCCGCATACGAGCCGCCGTAACGCTGCTCTTGGTCGACGAGGATCGGATACGTCAGGTTCATGTCCCGGGCGAATGCCGCGACGGTTGGCGCGGACTCGCCCTGATCGACGCCGAGCACGATCAGACCCTGCGCGCGATCTTGCCGGTAGAGCCGCTCGAGGGCCGGCGTTTCACTGCGGCAAGGCGCACACCAGGTGGCCCACAGGTTGAGCAGCACGACATGTCCGCGATACTGCTCCAGGCTGCCGCTACCGCCGCCGAGCGCGGCGACCGAATAGCTCTGGGCCGGTGTCCCGGCAAGCAATGCCGGCCCGCCTCCTCCGCGCGCGGTCAGTCCCGGAGCGCCGAAGTAGCCGTTCACCACCACGGCAATCACGACGAGCGCGACGGCGGCGGTGAGCGTAACGAGAAGATTGCGCGACACGCCGACGCTTTCGACGATGACACCGCGAAAGCCACCCTTCGACTTCCAACAGGCACACAGAAAACCTCGACGCGGAGCTACGCGGAGCGGGCGGCGAGGCCTACCCCGCAGCGCAGCGCAGCGTAGGGAACGCGCATTCAAACGACCTTCGTGCCGTAGCGCCGGCCGGGGCCCAGAATTACCAATCACCCATGCGTTCTTCATCGACTTCGCCTTCGAAGGCGACCGTGCCCGGAGCTAGGACGGCCGCCGTGATCGGGACGCCGGCGTGACGAAGCCGCGCCGAATGCTCGTGCGCGCGCTCGGCAGATTTTTCGTACAGCGCACAATAGCGCGTCAAGACGTCGGGCGCGCAGAGCACGCGCAACGGCGCAACGTTGTACAGTTCGCGGAAACCGGCGAAGGCGCGCTCGAAGGATGCTCGGGTAAATCGATTGCCGATTCGCATCTCGCGGCGCACGTTCTCCAAGAATCCTCCGGGAAAGACTCGCGTCTCTCGCGTACTCCAGCAGGGTGCGGAAGAACTGCTTGACGGCGTGACGCACCCTCGTGACCGAATGACGGCGCGCCTTCTCGACGGACGCACCCTCGCGGCGGAGTTGCGCAGCGGCCTTGCGGCGCGAACGGCTGCGCTGGCAGCGAACGGCATCGCCACGCGCTTGATGGTCGTGATGGTCGGTGAGGACGATTCCAGCCTGGCGTACGTGCACGGAATGCGGGCGCTTGCCGAGCGCGTCGGCATCGACGTCGTCGTCGATCGTCTCTCGCCGCTAAGCACCGATGACGGCGTTCGCAGTTCGCTCGAACGTCATGGCGCGGATCCGTCCGTGCACGGCGTCATCCTGCAACAGCCCCTGCCACCGCATCTATCCATCCGCACGATCGCGGACGCCATGCCGATCGGCAAAGACGTCGACGGTACCAACCCGTTCAATCAGGGCAGGCTCGCATTTGCCAGCGGCGCGCGTTTCGTGCCGGCTACACCCGCGGCCGTCATGCTTTTGCTGGAACGCAGCCTGAAGTGGCCCTTACGCGGCCGCGACGTCACCGTCGTCGGCCGTTCGAACGTCGTGGGGCTTCCCGTCAGCCTGCTGATCATGGCTCAGAACGCGACGGTCACCGTAACGCACAAAGAGACGGTCGACATCAAAGCGCATACGGGCCGCGCCGACATTCTGATCGTCGCGGCCGGGTCGCCGCATCTCGTCGACGCCTCTTGGCTGCGTCCCGGGGCGACCGTCATCGACGTCGGCACGACGGTCGTCGACGGCAAGCTGCTCGGCGACGTCGAGTTCGAAAGCGCAGCCGCGGTCGCCGGGGAAATCACGCCGGTGCCCGGCGGCGTCGGCCCCGTCACCAACGTCGCCTTGATGCGCAACGTCGTCGCCGCTGCCGAAGCGCAGCACGGCGCGTTCAATTCACGCTAAAATGTTTGCCGAAAAAGGTCTCTTGCTTGGCGCGGAATACGCCGCCCGTCGGCGCGCTTTGCGCCGGCTGCGAGGGCGGCTCTTGCTTGCGTTCGAGGAACGCGCGGAGCTGCGGCAGGAGACGGCGCAGGAACCCGAGCTCGACCGTTAAGCGCTGCTCGGTGCTTGGCAGTTCAAGCAGTCGCTGTTTCATCGAATCGGCAACCTGGAGCGCATCCCCGATCAAGAACGACGCGTCGATCGGGTCGGTCGGTAAATCGACGTCGGCTTGCATTCCGGAAAACTCGACCAAGAGGCGCAGATAATCGCGGAAGACGTCGCGGATTTCGCGCACGAGCCCTTCGGCTACCTCGACATCGGTCGGCTCCTCTTCGGGGAGATATGCGACGTCGGCGGTTAAATATGGCTCGCGCTCGACCACGCCCTCGATGCGAAAACGTCGCCGGCCGGTCGTGCTGATGTAATAGCGCCCGTTTTCCAGCGGCGTCACGTCGCCGATCTCCGCCGTCGTGCCGATTTCGTGCGGCATCACGGCGGGATCTCCCGCTTCGTCGCCTTCGCGGATCAAGCACACGCCGAAGGTTTCACCGCCTTCGAGACATTCGGAGATCATCTGCTTGTAGCGCGGTTCGAACACATGAAGATTGAGCACCGCACCCGGAAAGAGGACGGTGTTGAGCGGAAAAAGACGGAGGCGATCCGCCAAAAGCCTTCGTGTCCTCGTGTCCGGGACTACGAACCGGCCCGCGTGATAAGGCGCCCTTCGCATGCGCTCCAATCGACGTTGGCAAAGAAAGCCTCGATGTACTTCGATCGTTCGGAGGGCTTGTAGTCGAGCATGAAGGCATGCTCCCACGCGTCCATGACGACCACGGGCGTATATCCGGCCACGTTACCGTCTTGGTGCAAGGTGATCCAGTGGTTCGAGATGCGGCCGCTCTTCGGATCTTGGTAAGCGATGGCCCAGCCGACGCCGCGCATGCCGCCGACGGCAACGAAATCCTTTTTCCACGTTTCGAAGTCGCCGAAGCTGGCAGCGATGGCATCGTGCAATTTGCCCGACGACGGCGTGCCGTTAGCGCTCTTGGTCATGTTATCAAAATAGTATTCGTGCAGCACCATACCGTTGTACTCGAAACCTAAACGGCGGGTCATTTCGGCAAAGGGCAAATCGGTCGGCGCGGCGCCCCCGCTCGTGATCTTGGCGCTGATTTGCTCGTTGAGCGCATTGGTGTTCTTGACGTAACCCTCGTACAGCCCGAAGTGCACCAGCAGCGTTTGGTCCGAGATGCCTTGCAGACCGGCAAGGTTCCACTTCTTCGCGGTATAGGAGTACGGAGCGAGCGTCGGCATAAAAAGCCTCCATCGGAACTGAAATGCGCTTCCAAGAGGTTCCCCGCGGGCGAAGGCGGCAAACGTCGGCGGTGAGCGATACGGCGTATCTGCGGCGGCTGCACGCCAACCCCTCCGCACTGCTGCTCGAACTCGAACAGATGGGTCACGCCGACGACATCCCGATCGTCGATCGCGAGACGGGGCGGCTGCTCTCGACCTTGGTTCACGCCATGCAGGCCAACCGCATTCTGGAGATCGGGACGGCGTACGGCTATTCGACCTTATGGATGGCGCTGGCGCTCCCGCCGGCCGGTAAAATCTGGACGATCGACCCCGACAGCGAGCGCACCGCGATCGCCCGCTCGTTCCTCGAGCGAGCGGGGCGTTCCGAGGCCGTCGAAGTGCTCAACCAGCCCGCGCTCGACGTGTTGCCGACCTTTCCGGTCCACAACCTCGACATCGTTTTCATCGACGCGATCAAGACCGAGTACGAAGCGTATTTGGAATTGACGGTGCCGCTGCTCAAACGTTCGGGCCTCGTCATCGTCGACAACCTGTTGTGGAGCGGGCGAGCCGCGGCCGAACCGCATTCCGACGATGCAGCAACGACCGTGGCGATCCGGGATTTCAATCGCGTCTTCTTACACCATCCCGAACTCGACGCGACGATCCTACGTATCGGCGATGGCGTCGGCCTCGGGGCTCGGACATAAGTGGATATCGAACCGTCGCCGGCACGACGACTGTTTGTCTCACCGAAGGCCAGCCAAGAGCGGCAACCGGACGGCCTGCGATCCGATGATTTTCGAGCCGCCATGCACCGCTTTCCGACGGGCGTCACGGTCGTTACGACTATCTACGACGATACGCCCAAGGGCTTTACGGCCAATGCTTTCGCGAGCGTCTCGGCTGAGCCGCCGGTCATCCTGGTCTGCGTCAACCGCCAAGCGCGCAGCCACCCGGTGATTTCGCAAGCCGGAAAGTTCTGCGTCAATGTGCTACGACTCGAACAGCAACCGATCGCGGAGGGCTTCGCGCTGCGGCCGCGCGAGGGTGACCCGTTCGCAACGTTAGCGTACACGACCGTGAAGACGGGCTCGCCCGTACTCGACGGAGCGCTCGCATTTTTCGATTGCGAACTGCTCGAAGGCCACACCGCCGGTACGCACACGATCTTTATCGGCAGCGTGCTGGCCTGCGGCGGCACGAGCGGCGCGCCGCTCGGCTACTTCGACAGCGCGTATCGCGATTTTGGATGCCGGATCACCTAGACAATTCGCCATGAATGCGGCGCGCAGCTCCGGTGATCCGGGGGTGACGGTTGAGCATTTTGAGGTGGGAGTGCTTGGCTGTGTTTGTACGATTGTGGCTGACGTGGAGGCGGGGGAGGCTATCGTTGTCGACGGCGGTGATGACGTCGAGGAGATCGTGCGACGGCTTGCGGCGCGCGGCGTACGGGCGACGCAGCTTTTGCACACGCACGCGCACATCGACCACATCGGTGCACTGTCCGAGTTGCGTGAGAGAACCGGCGGTTGCGGTCTGCTGCATTCCGCCGATGTGCCGCTCTACGAAGCGTTAGCTGCGCAGGCGCGCTGGCTCGGACTGCCCTTGCGCGGGACGCCGGTGCCGCTCGACGGCGATCTGCGCGACGGTGACGCCGTCACCGCCGGCGCCGTGCGCCTCGACGTGCTGCACACGCCCGGCCACACGCCGGGAAGCTGTTCGTTCGGGCTCCCACTCGGCGAACGCACGATTCTGCTTACCGGCGATACGCTGTTCGCCGGAGCCGTCGGCCGCTGGGATATCGGCGGCACGTCGCTCGCCGACATCGTCAACAGCATCCGCGAAAAACTGTTCGCTTTCCCCGACGACACGATCGTGATCCCCGGCCACGGCCCCGCCACAACGATCGGCACAGAACGCCGCAAGAATCCATATCTCGCAGCGACGTGACGACTTCATCGCTGCGGCCGAAAGTGCAGCTTGATGAGCGCCTTAGTGCAGCTTGATGAGCACCTTATCGTCGTCCGTCGCCGCGGGAACGGTTTCCGGCGCAGCTTCGGCCAGTTCGTCCTGTGAGGTGCGGCCGTTGCCGGGCTGAGTGGCCAGACGGGCCGACGTGCGGGCGGCGTCGGTCAGCATCTCATCGTCGATTTTGCCGGCGGCGCGCTTGGCGCGGAAGTCGTCGATGGCGGCTTGGAGCGCGAGGCGGGACCGTTCCGGGTAGTCTTTCTTCTTTTCTGGATAGCCGTCGAGCTGCGCTTCGATGTCGGCGTCGCTGATCGCGTACGCTTCGTCGAGCGTCTTACCGAGGGCGAGGTCGACGAGCAGGCTGCACGTCGCCGTGCCGAAGCCGCAACCGGTCGTGAAATACGAGACGTCCTCGATCACGTCGCCCGGGCCAACCTTCAGATAGTACGTGTACATGTCGCCGCACGAGTCGCTGAAATACTCGCCCGACGCCATGGGGTTATCCATCGTCTGGAAGCCAGTGCGATGTTCGACCAAATTCTGAAACTTCTGAAAATCCACGATTGCCTAACTGTTAGCTCCGGAGGGACCACTCGCGACCTCGAACCGCCATTCCGCGCCAGCGGTAGCGAGCGACTCCGTTTGCTTGACCTGCGGGCGAGATCGTCTCGTTAAGCATCGAATGGATGAC
>JALYUD010000144.1 GCA_030853905.1 Vulcanimicrobiota bacterium | reverse complement strand
CGAGCTATTCGACGAGCGACGAACCGATGATTCCGCTGTTCATCTTCTATTCGATGTTCGGCTTTCAGCGGATCGGCGATCTGACGTGGGCGGCCGGCGACATGCGCAGCCGCGGCTTCTTGATCGGCGGCACGTCGGGCCGCACGACCCTCAACGGTGAAGGTCTACAGCACGAGGACGGCCACAGCCAGCTCGCCGCCTCGTTCATCCCGAACTGCGTCTCGTACGATCCAACGTTCGGCTACGAACTGGCGGTCATCGTGCGCGACGGTCTGCGCCGCATGCTCGGCGAGCAGCAGGACGTCTATTATTACATCACGGTCCTTAACGAAAACTACCGCCATCCCGCGATGCCCGAAGGCGCCGAAGAGGGGATCATTAAAGGGCTGTACCTGTTGCACGATTCCACGGTACGCGGGGATGGCGCGGCACAGACCGGCAAGGAGCTGCGCGTGCAGCTGCTCGGGTCGGGCGCCATCTTACGCGAAGTGATTGCGGCTGCCGAACTCCTTCGCGGCGAATACGGCGTCGCCGCCGACGTTTGGAGCGCGACGAGCTTTAATGAGCTACGCCGTGACGGTCTCGATGTCGACCGTTGGAATCTGCTGCATCCCGAGGCGGACCCGCGCATACCGTACGTCACGGCGCAACTCGAGGCGCGCCCGGGCCCGATCGTCGCGGCCAGTGATTATCTCAAAAGTTATGCCGACGGGATTCGGCCCTTCGTCAAACGGCGCTTCCACGCCCTCGGCACGGACGGCTACGGGCGCAGCGACTACCGTCGCAAGCTGCGCTCGTTCTTCGAGGTCGACCGGCGCTGGATTGCGCTCGCGGCCCTCGGTGCGCTCGCTGCCGACGGCGCGATCGAACGAGCGACGGTGACGAAGGCGCGCGATGCGTTCGGCATCGATCCCCAGAAGCCAAATCCGGTGACGGTATGAGGATGGTGTCCGATGGCGGCGATTGACGTACGCGTGCCCAACATCGGCGATTTCGCCGATGTGCCGATCATCGACGTGCTCGTCGCACCGGGCGATGCCGTCGCAGTTGAGGACCCGCTCGTCACGCTCGAGTCCGACAAGGCGACGATGGAAGTTCCGTCGGCGCAGAGCGGCACCGTCAAAAGTGTCGCCGTAAAGGTCGGCGACAAGGTCAGTGAAGGCAGCGTCCTGCTGACGCTCGACGCTGCTGAAGCGGCGCTTGCGACCGGGACGCCGCAAGCGCCCTCGTCGGTTCCTTCGCAAACGCTAGCAACGGCCGCGCCGGCAGCGAACGCGCCGGCCGCAGCGACGGTGCAACAGCCCCAGAATTCGAAAAACGATTCCGCGCCGCTCGCCACGCAGCACGCCGAACCGAACGTTTCGGTTGAGCCCGCATCGTACGGCGCGCATCCGTCGGAACCGGCTGAACTCGGAGGACCGGCCGGTCCGTCGGCGTCGGAAGGGGCGATGTCCGAGAACGGCGTCGTGCACGCAAGCCCGTCGATTCGCCGGTTCGCGCGCGAACTGGGCGTCGATTTGTCGGTCGTCCACGGGACCGGTCCGCATGAGCGAATCACGCGCGACGACGTGCAGAACTTTGTGAAGTCCGCGCTCGCGGCGCCCGCGGCCGCTCGCGGCGGCAACGGCGCGTCCTTCAATCTGCCGCCGCTTCCGAAAGTCGATTTCGCCAAATACGGGCCCACCGAGACGATCCCGCTGTCGCGCATTCGCAAGCTGTCGGGGCCGAATCTGCACCGCAATTGGATGACGATTCCGCACGTTACGAACAACGAAGAGGCCGACGTCACCGAGCTCGAAGCGTTTCGCAAGCGCATCAACGCCGAACGCAACGTCAAGACGACGATGCTGGCGTTTGCGATCAAAGTGGTCGTCGCCGCGCTCCAGTCGTATCCCGACGTCAACAGTTCGCTCGACGGCGATAACTTGGTGCTGAAGAAATACTACAATGTCGGCTTCGCGGCCGACACGCCCGCAGGACTCGTCGTGCCCGTCTTACGGGGCGCCGACACGAAGGGCGTTCTGGAAATCGCCGCCGAGACCGCCGCGCTCGCGGCCAAAGCACGCGAGGGAAAACTCGCTGCAAGCGACATGAGCGGTGCGACGTTTACGATTTCGAGTCTGGGCGGAATCGGCGGAACGTCATTCAGCCCGATCATCAACGCGCCCGAAGTCGCCATCCTCGGGATCAGCCGCGCCGCCGTCCGTCCGGTCTGGGACGGCAACGCCTTCGTGCCGCGCCTGATGCTGCCGCTCTCCCTTTCGTACGATCACCGCGTCATCGACGGTGCACTCGCCGCGCGCTTCAATGGCCGCCTCGTCGCGCTGCTTGCCGACCTGCGGCTCATTCTTTTGTAGGCGCGGCACGTTGCGCCGCGCCCCGTACCGCTTTTCGGGCGCTGCCCCAAAAACGGTACTGCACGCCCCCACGCCCACCTTGCGGGCGTGGGCCCCATTTGAAAAGTGAAGCTGAGTGTGACGGTTCTCTTGCGGGACGAGGGGCGTTCGGCGAGAAGGAAGCGGCAATCGCGGGGCGTCCGCCTCGCCCGACTGTGTAAGGAGTCTGCTCGTGCACGAGCCACCGTTAAGCATTTCGCAAAACGCCGCGCGGCGCAGCGTGCTGCTTCCCGACGCGCACGTGTTGACCGCCGACGACGGCGAGTTGGCCGCGTTCCTGCTCGGCGGCCAGAACTTCAGCTATTCGGTCGCTGCCGACGGTGCGCTAACGTGGGGGGCGTTCGGCCAGACATTCACGACGCTCGGCGAGCTGCGCGCGATCGCGCGCGAACACCCGGTTTCCCCGGCCGAAGCTGCGGCGCTGCTCGAACCGGCGGAATGGGACCTGCCCCCGGTTTCCCACCCGGATACCGTCGGCATCGAAATCTTCCGCAACATGCTCGATACGATCGCGTTTTTGCGCGTTCGTCTGCGCGCTCTGGCCGACGTCGTAATGGAGAAGGGCGTGACGACCGGCCCCGAGTTGCTGGGGCGCTACCATGAATATCACGAGCGCAGTTTCCAAGCGTTCCGCGACCTGATGCTGCTGCGCCCAGAGGTCTTCGACGAACGCTTCGCGGGCTGGCTCGCCACCGAAAAAGCCTATCGCGCCCGCATCGCCGGCGAAGAGCCGAGCGACGAACCCCAGAAAAGCTAAAGCGGGATTTCCGGGCGCCGATAGCAAAGTCAAGCACACGGCGAGCGTGTCGAGCAACGGGCTCCGCGTGAACGCGTATTTCACCACGTCCCGAGCAGGGTCACAGCTTGAATTTCAGTACCCTTCGCTTGCGCCCGTACCAGATCGAGGCGCAGCAGGCGATTGTCGAAGCACGAAAACGCGGCTTCCGCGCGCAGCTCGTCTCGCTCGCCACCGGACTCGGAAAGAGCGTTGTCATATCAACGCTGCCGGAGCTGCTCGAGCTGCGCCCCACCGACGTGACCTTGATCGTGGCGCATCGCGACGAATTGATCTCGCAGCTCGTCGAGAAGATGAAAGCCCAGAACCCCGACGCCGTCGTCGGAGTCGAGAAAGCGGAGGAGACGGCGGCCGATAACTGCACGATCGTCGTCGCCACGGTGCAGACCTTGACCGGGCCGCGCTTGAACCGCTTCGTGACGAAGTTCGGCCGCCGCATCGCGCTTTTCGTCATCGACGAAGCGCACCATGCGGCCGCGCCGACGTACCGCGCGATTCTCGACAAGATACTCCTCAAGCGATCCGATGCACTCGTGATGGGCTTCACCGCGACGCCGCAACGCGGCGACGGCGTCGAACTGAACGAGATTTTTCCCGACACGGTCTACGCGATGGATGCGCGGGCGGCGATCGAGGCGGGGTATCTCGTTCCGGTCAAGTCGTACGCCGTCACGACGGAGGTCGACCTCGACGCCGTCGCTTCACGCGCCGGCGATTTTGTTTTAGGGCAGTTGGCCGATGCCGTCGACACCGAAGAACGGAACCAAGCGGTGCTCGACGCCTATCAGACGCTCGTACCGGGCAAGAAAACCCTCGTATTCACGGCTTCGGTCGAGCACGCGCGGCACGTCGCGCAACTCTTCAAGGATGCCGGCTTGCGCGCCGCATTCGCCAGCGGCGAGACCCCGCAAGGCGAGCGCGAAACGATCGTGGCCGGTTTTCGCGGGACGGCGATCGACGTGCTCGTCAATTGCGGCCTTTATCTCGAAGGCTTCGACGTCCCCTCGGTCGAGGCGATCATCAACGCGCGGCCGACCAAATCGACGACCCTCTACACGCAAGTCACCGGCCGCGGTTTGCGGCCGCTCGAGCAGGACGCGTACGCCGTCTCGATGTTCCCCACGCCGATAGCGCGCCGCGGCTACATCGCGCAGAGCGGCAAACCCTATGCGACGATCATCGACATCGTCGACCGTGCGCGTCGCCACGAACTCGTCACCTTGCCGACGTTGTGGGGGATGCCCGCGCAGATCGACGTCGAGGGACGCTTGATCTCGCAGCTCGCCGATCAATACGAAGAACTGTTCCAGCTCGCGCCGCGCCAAGCGGCCAAGGTCCGCACGGCCGAAGCGATCGAGAATGCGCTGATCGAAGCGCAGGAAGAACAGTCGAGCGGGAAAGCAGCGGTATGGCAGATGATCGCGGCGGAACATTGGCGTCTCGAACGCTCGCAGCGCGTCGCGCGCGACCGTAAGGGACGCTTGATTCCGCACTTCGGTTCGCGCTTCGAGCGGTTCGTCAATGACGCGAAGCGCGTTGCCCCCAAGGAGGATGCGGAGGCATCGGCGCTGCGCATGCTCGACGTCGATCGCCGTACGATCTCGTTGCAGAGGCAAGTCGTCGACGTCGTGCGGCGCGGCGACGTGTGGGTCGCGACCTTCATGAATGGCCGCGGTCCAACGCGCAACCTCGTCAGCGCGCCGAGCCTACCCGACGCGATCGCCGCGGCGACGGCACGGTTGGAGGGCGGAAGCGCTCACGTCAAGCGGCAGCCCGCGGCGCCCGGCCAACCAAAGCGCCGCAACGTCCGCCGCTGGCGCGGCCGGCGCAAACGAACGGAGCAACCAACCGCCACGGCGGTCTAGTCAGCGGGTGGCCCTGATTTACCGCGTGGCAAATCAGCACCACCCGCAAGTCAGATAGGGCAATAAGTAAGACGGCGGGTTCAGGTGTGGCAGGCGATGCCGTTTTTTTCGAAATAGCGTTGGTGGTAGTCTTCGGCGCGATAAAAGGTCGGCGCCGCGACGATCCCGGTGACGATGGGGCGGCGGTGTTTGCCGCTCGCGTCCTCGCGCGCCTTGGAGGCTTCGGCCGTCGCGCGCTGCTCGTCCGAATGGTAGAAGATGACGCTGCGGTATTGCGAGCCGACGTCGGGACCTTGCCGGTCGCGGGTCGTCGGGTCGTGGATCGACCAGAACGTGTCGAGCAGTCGATCGAAGGAAATGTGCGCGGGATCGTAGCGCACCTCGACGACCTCGGCGTGGCCGGTGCGATGCGAACACACCTCGCGATATGTCGGGCGCTCGGTCGTGCCGCCCGCATAGCCGACCGTTACGTCGAGGACGCCGGGAAGCTGCCGAAAAGCGGCTTCGACCCCCCAAAAGCAACCGGCACCGAAGGTCCCGAGGGCCGTACCGTTATGCGAATCGTTCATGACACGACGCATAACAGCATCATTTCCCGAACGGTTCGTCGAAACGTCGCGACGTGATCTTCCCTCGTCTGGGGCCCCTCTTGTTCGTCGCCGCTGCGGCAGCGCTCGTACCGCTCGGCTCCCGCGCGCAGTCTGTCGCAGGGCCACAGTCCGTCTCGCAACTATCGGCGACGCAGCCTTCCCCCGATCCCGCGTCGCCGTCGCCGCAAGCATCTCCGACGGTCGAACCCACGACGTCGCCCGCGCCTTCGGGACCGCCGGCGGCCGTGAAGCTGGCGCTACCGAGCGGCTTTCGACTGCCCAACTTTCCGAGCGCGAATGCTTCGCCCGCGCCGTACGCGACGTTCATCAAGGACGCACAGCGCGAGCACGGCCTGATCGACATCCTCAACAAAGACGACGACACGTACTTCGATCTCGGCCCGGAGCAACTCGATCACGAGTTCATCGTCGCGCCGGTGTTGGCGTCGGGGGTCGGCAACGAGGCGTTCGCAGGTCGCGTCTTCGATTCGTTCGTGCTCGAGTTCAAACGTGTCGGCAAGCGGGTGCTGTGGATCGACCGCAATTCGGGCTTCAGCGCGCCGTCCGGCAGCGCTGCCGCAAATGCCCTGGCAATTTCGGTGACCGACTCGGTCATCAACAGCACACCGATCGTCGCCCAGGACGCCAAGAGCAAACGGGTCGTCGTTTCCGCCGCCTTCTTTTTGACGGATTTTGAAGATGTCGCGAAGTCGCTCGGCGGCGGCGAGCCGCCGGGTCCGCTGATTCTGCTTGGCGGTCCGCCGCGGGCCGGCTTCTCGGTCGATACGAGCAAGTCGTACATCGAGCGAACCAAAACCCTGCCGGCCAATGACGAGATCCTGTCCAGCCTTGCCTTCAACGGTCCGCCCGGTGAGGTTCCCGGCGCACCCGACGGTCGCGGAGTGCGGCTGCGCATGCACTATTCGATCATCGATGCTCCCGCGCATAGTGCGTACGTGCCGCGACTCGCCGACGATCGAGTCGGATATTTCATCACGGCGCAAAAGCAATTCGATAACGACTCGCTGCCGACGCCGTTTGTCCGCTACATCGACCGCTGGAACTTCCAAAACGGTCCGATCGTCTATTACCTTACGAACGAAATCCCGGCGAAATATAAGGCGCCGATTCGGGCGGGACTGCTCACCTGGAATAGTGCGTTCGCCAAGGTCGGCATCCCGAACGCGATCGAAGTGCGCGACCAACCGGACGACCCCAACTGGGATCCCGACGACGCGCGCTATTCGACGGTACGCTGGATAACGAGCGATCATCCCGCCTTCAGCGCCTACGGGCCGCACATCGCCGACCCGCGCACGGGCGAAATCCTCCGCGTCGAGATCGTCATCGACGGCGAAGCGCTTCGCTCGGTGATGCGGGGGTACGTCGACGCCGTCAAACCGGCCCGCACTGCAGCGCTAAACGACGCCGGTCTGCCGGTTCCGAACATGGCGGGGCTCGGCTGCGCAAATACGCAAGCGTGCGACGATTTCGCCCAGACGTCGGCGGAGATGGCCGCTGCCGGTACCGTCGAGTTGCGCGCCGGCGGGGCGACGCCCGCGCAGATGCAGCGCTACACCGACGACTGGCTGCGCTCCGTCGTCCTGCACGAGTCGGGACACAATCTCGGTCTGCGCCACAACTTCGCGGCCTTCGGGCTGTATTCGCTCGCCCAGATTCACGATAAAGCGTTTACCGCGGAGCACGGACTGGTGGCGTCGGTGATGGGCTACGCGCCGGTCAATCTGTCGCCGCCGGACAAGCCGCAAGGCGACTACTTTCAGTTACAGCTCGGGCCGTACGATCGTTGGGCGATCAAATACGGTTACGAGCATTTCCCGCACGTTCACCGTCCGCAAGATGAGGAACGCGCGTTGCGATCGATTGCGGATGAAAGCACCTTGCCGCAATACGCGTACGCGACCGACGAAGATGCAAACGGGCCGCTCGCGATCGACCCGCGCATCGCGACCTACGCTCTAGGTCACGATCCGCTCGCCTTCGATCGCAACCAGTTCGACGTCTATGACGGGTTGGTTGCCAAGCTCGATCGGGTCTATCCCCGTAACGACGAACCGTACTCGCAGGAGCGCGCAACGTTTGAGACGTTGTTGCGCGGCTACGAGCGGGCGGCGCTGCTGGCCGCCAAATACATCGGGGGTCTCGAGACGTCGCGCTCGCACCGCGGTCAGCGCGGCGGCGTCGCGCCGCTTCGCTCGATTCCGCGTCAAGCGAGCCGGCGTGCTTTCGACGAACTCGCGGAAAACGTGTTTTCGAGTCGCGCAATGCATTTTTCACCGCAGCTGCTGGCCGATCTCGGCCCGGACCATTATCTGCACCGCGGCGTTACCGACGTCGAGTCGACCGAGTTTCCGCTCGAAGAAGTCGTGGCCGAGATGCAGGATAACGTCATGTTCGATCTGTTTTCGCCCGACGTGATGAGCCGGCTGGCAAACCGGGAACTCGAGGCCGCGCGGCCACAGGCGACGATGACGCTCGACGATCTGTTCGGCTGGATGCAGGCGGCCGTGTGGGACGACGTCGCGCGCCCTCGGATCGACCCGCTCCATCGTAATCTGCAGCGCCGTTACACGAACTTGTTGATCGCCTTCTCGCTGGCGCCGAGCTTCCTCGTCAACGCGATCGGTTATCCGGGCGACACGTCGTCGCTGGCGCGCTACGAATTGCGCCGGCTCGAGGGGCGCGTCACGCTCGCCTTACGCGATCCCAGGCTTGACGTTCCGACCCGTGCGCATCTCGAAGACGTGCAGAGCCGCGTGCACCATGCCCTCGATCCGAACGCCGTGCGAGGAGCGTGATCGATCCGGGCGTGAGCATCGTCTATCTCGGTTTAGGTTCCAATCTCGGTGATCGACAGGGCAATATTTTGCAGGCGCTGCAGCGCTTGCGCAGTGCGGCCACGGTCGAAGCCGTTTCGGAATATTATGAAGGCCCGCCGGCGCTGGGCGCGCGCGGGCCTTCGTTTCTCAACGTCGCGGTGCGTCTTCGCACGGAGCTTCAGCCCCGGGCCCTCAAAGTATTTTTCGAGGCGGTGGAACGCGCGGTCGGGCGTCGCCACAGCGTGCCGCTCGGCGCGCGTCCGATCGACATCGACCTTCTGCTGATCGACGGACTGCACGGCAAGTTCGGCGATTTTGACGTTCCGCATCCGCACCTTGCCGCGCGACCGTTCAACCTGATTCCGCTCGCCGACATTGCGCCCGATGTCGTCGAGCCGCGCTCCGGTGAACGGATCGCCGCTCTAGCGGCGCGCGTGCCGCGCGACGGGATCACGCGCGTCGCGCGCTCCCTGCACTTCGCGGCGAACCGCCAAGAAGACCCACCCGACGTCCGTCTGTCGATCGATCGCGTCGGCGTCACGGACGTCAAGCGGCTCGTGCGCTCGCGTTTCGAGGGTCGGGAGACCGTCTTCAACGCGGCGTTCACGATGGCGGCCGACTTGGGTCCGGATAAGGCCGGCGTGCATATGTCACGCTTCTCCGAACTGCTCGAGGAAGCGACGCTCGATGTTCTGGCCGACGACGATGGGTCCGGCGAGGTTGCCGATGTCGCCTCGGCGATCGCCCAACGGATCGTCGCTTCGCAACGAGCGACACGCGCCGATGTGCGGTTGCGGGCCGAATTCGCGCTCGAGCGCTGGACGCCGGTCAGCGGTAAGCGCGGCGAAGAAAGCTACACGCTCATCGCCATTGCCCATGCCGAGCGCGATCGCACGCGCCACGTCCTCGGCATCGAAGCGGCAGGCATGACCGCCTGCCCGTGCGCCCAGGGCATGATGCGCGAACATTCGCAGCGTGAGTTGTGCGATGCCGGTTTCAGCGCAGCGCAAGCAAGCCGCGCGCTCGACGTTCTACCGGTCGCAACCCACAATCAGCGCGGCCGCGGCACGCTGCTGCTCGGACTGCCGGGCGACGGCGAGAAGCTGATCCGCGCCGCCGACTTGGTCGAAATCGTCGAGAATGCGATGTCGAGCGAAACGTACGACCTTCTCAAACGGCCCGACGAGTTTTTTGTCGTGAACAAGGCCCATCGCAATCCCAAGTTCGTCGAGGACGTCGTACGCGGCATGTTGGCCGGCGCGCTCGACATGTACGCAGACTTCCCGGCCGAAACGTTCGTCCTTGCCCACCACGTCAATTACGAGTCGATCCACAAGCACGATGCCGTCGCCGAAGCATCGGGAACCTTCGGCGAATTGCGCGCGGACCTGGAAACCGGGCTCGCCACCGCTCGCCGAACCGATCTGGCGGGGTGGCTCGGCACCCGAAACTTAGGGTGGCTCTGATCTATTCTCGAGCCACCCTTTGCCTTCGGGCGCGCTAATGCTGAAGCGACGCGCGGCGCCCTACGAGCTTCGCGATGAGCCTTGCGTGAGCGTATCGGTCACCGCGGAAACCACGGCTGCTTTTCCTTGTTGCGCGAGATCGCCAGCCTTTGCTTTCGCTTCGCTTGCGACCCGTTCGCTGAGCGGCCCGACGTTCTCTCGTTCCATCGTGCTGACCGGCAAGGCGAGGCCGACTAAGAAGCCGGTTGCAATCGAAGCGACGGCAAGAGCCAGCGGGTTTTCGGCGACGAAGTTCTTCGCGTTTGACCCGAGTGCGGCACCTTGATCGCTCGACGGCGTACCGATTGTGTCGCGCGCGCGCGCTGTGAGGTCGTTCGCCGCGTCGGACGCGTTGCCAACCGCAGTGCGCGTGCTTTGCGCCGCAGTATTCAGGCTTGATTTGGCGTTGTCGGCCGCGTCGCCGAGGGCCGACTTCGCGGTTTCGGTAAAATCTTGCACGTTGTTCCTCGCGCTTTCGGAGGCGCCGGAGAGTTTGGAGCCGACGGCCGAAGCCGCGTCGCGGGCGGCGGATTTTACATCCTCCACCTTGGCATTGACCTTGTCTTTTACCCGCGCCGGAACGTCGCTCTTGTAGGCGAGCGCCTCCGCGGTGTCGGCCATGCGCTCGCGCGTCGCTTCGATCTCTTCGCGAATCGCCTGGGGATCGTTTTCGTTATTCATGCAGTCCGTACTCCATTACGACGTTTTGCCCACAAACCGAGGATCGACTCCGGCGGGCTGCTCGGAGATTTCGCTGATGCCCGATGGCAGCCTGAGAGCAGGGTTTTTGGCGTGGACTTTGGTGAACTCGGCACCGAGCAGCAAGATCATCGCGGAATAGTATATCCAGATAAGCGCAACCAAAAGCGAGCCCGCGGCTCCATAGGTCGACCCGACCCCGCCGACGGCGAGGTACACCGAAATCAGGTTCTCGCCGATGATGAAGAGGAGGCCCGTGGCGGCGGCCCCGACCCAGACGTCGCTCCAGGCGAGATCGACGTCGGGCAGAACCTTGAAGATCAGCGCGAAGATGATCACGACGACGATCAAAATTACGACTTGGTCGATGATCGTGACGAGCGTCGGGTTTGCGGCGAGCGGGACCATGCTGCGGAAACGCGACCCCACGACCGCAATCGCGCTATTGGCGATAAAGGTAACGAGCAGCAGAAATCCGACGGCGAGAATCATCCCGAACGAGGCGCCGCGGCTACGCGCCATCGCCTTCCAGCCGCCCTTGATGCTTTCGACGTGCCAGATTGCATTGAGGGCGTCTTGCAATGACACGAACAAGCTGCTCGCGCCGACGACGAACATTACCCAACCGACGATTTGGGCGATGAACCCCTGCCGCGGCTTGTTGTAGGTATTGGCGATGATCTGCCGCAAGGCGTCGGCTGCTGAGGCGCCGGCGCTCTTGTGAATCGCGCCCAAGAGTTGATTCTCGACCTGCGAATGCGAGCCGAGCAACGGCCCCGCGATGGCGATCAACACGATCAAAAGCGGGGTCAGTGAAAAGATCGTCGAGTACGCGATGGCCGCCGCCAAGCGCGATGCTTTGTCTTCTCCGAAAGCGCTCAGCGTTGCTCGGAGCGCGGCAAGGCTCATCGCCCTCGCCGCACGCCCGCTTTTACGGCTTCCACATCATCTTTGACCGTTTGCACCGTCTGCTTCGGAATCGGCGAAACGTGTTCGATCGCCTTCTTGCCGGCGAGCGCGCCGATCGCGGCGACGATACCATAAAGCACGGTCACGATAAGCGCCGCCGCCCATGCCGGAACGACGAGCGAAATCACGAGAATCAAGAACGCCGTGAACGCGCCGAACGCGCCGAGCGCGCCGACGGCGGCAACGCCGAACATGCCGGCGGAGGCGACGACGGGCTTCAGGATTTGGCTGAGCTCCGCACGTGCCAGCGCGATCTCTTGGCGAACGAGAGTCGCCGTGTCGGTCGAAAGTTGCCGCAGCAGATCGGGCAGCGGCATGTCGGCGTAGGGCGGCGGTTTATGCTCCATCAGGGCGCCGTCGAACCGGTGTTCTTCTTGGCCCGAAGCGGCGCTGCGTCGCTTGCGATCGGGGTTGTCGCCGAACCCTGTGCCCCGCTTTTCGCATACGTTGGCGCGGGGCCCCGGGAGCCGGACGCCGACGCCGACGCGCCGCTCGAGCCGACATTGCTCGATCCAACGGTGACGCTTGACCCAGCATCGCTATTCGCGTGTTCCGCCACGCCGGCTTTCACCATCCGTGAAATGCCGAGGCCGACGAGAAAGCCGGCGGCCGCCACCGCCCACGGTCGCTCCTTACCGAACGATTCGGCGTCGGCCAAGAGCTTATCACCATCGCTATCCTGCAGGTACGTTGCGACCTGTTCCAGAGCACTCGCGCCCTGATCGACGTACGAGGCCGCCGGGCGCCCCAGGTCGTCCCCGCGCAACTGATCGGCAATCGTGCGCAGATGGGAGGCGCTCGCATTGACTTGTTGGCCGGCTGCCGTCGAGCGGCGGTCGAGCTCGCCGTTTACAAAACCCTTTGCTTCTCGGTACATAATGCCGTCCATGTACCACGGGCGAGGAAACGACAAACAGGCGCCCGTAGCGGAGGAGGCATGCGCATTTCGCACCGGCCGGCAGCCCGTCGGAGTATCGGCCATGTGGGCAATGCCGACCGGCTTCCTCGAGCGGCTCCGAAGGCCACGATCATCCTGGCCGGCGCCATGCTCGCCCTAGCCGCCGTCTCTGCGCCGGCCGCCTCAGTCGCGCCGCCGTACGCGAAGCTCGCAAGTCTGCTGGGAACGCCGAAGCTTGCCGATGCGGTGCAGCCGCGTGATAAGTCACGTTTGCTTCTGCACTTCGTGCGGCCCGGCGAATCGACGTCGCACTGGACGAAGATGACGACCGTCAGCATCGCCGTCGTGCCCAAACCTGAGACGCAGGCCGCGACCTACGGTATCATCGATCGCTTCCACCGCGACTTGCTCCACCGCCGCGCCCGGATCACGACTTTCGATCTCGCTCCGATCAAGCCGTACTCCGCCTATTTCGCCTTTCAAGCGGGCGGAGAGCACGATCAAGGCATCGCCTACAGCCCCGCCGTCGGTTTCGTGACGATCGCCCAAGTCGCCGAAAAAAAATCCGGCGCGATCTCGAAGAACGACGTCAAAGTCCTAAAATCGCTGATCGGCCGCTCTTAAAAGGGCTTTGCCTTTTTGCATATTCTTTTCTTGTACGCTATGAGAAGGCCGCGTTTAGGCCTACCGTCCTGGCGCCTTTTGGTATTCTGAGAGTGATTCGAGGCGGGCGATGCGGCTGCGTAGCGAGGGATGCGAGGCGAAGAGCAGCTCCATCCATTTGGGTTGTTCGTCTTCGGCTTGATTTCGCTCTCGCAGACGCCGGAAGGCGGCGGCGCCGGCCGCCGGTTCGCCGGTCGCGCGCATAGCGAATGCATCGGCCGCGCGTTCGCGGGAGCGTGAAAACGCCGCCAGTGCGGGCTGAACGACGAGTCCGAGCCAGGCCATGGCGAAGCCCAAGCGAGCCATGCCCGCCGTGTTGGCGAGCGAACGTCCGGGGCGTGCAGCGACCGCGCCTGCACCGCAGAAGATTGCGGCCGCGGCAGCGGTAGCGAGAACGACGCCGCGCCAGACGTCACGCTGCACGTAATGCCCCAGTTCGTGCGCCACGACGAACCTGATCTCACCCGGTGCGAAGTGCTCGAGCAGGGTATCGCCGATGACGATTCGTTTGGTGCCGAACAATCCCGTCACGTACGCGTTGGCCTTCTCGGTTTGACGGCTCATGTCGACCCGCAAGATCACGGCATCGCCGGCATCGTAGCGCGCCGCCAGCGTTCGGATCGCGTCCGCGCGTTCATCGTCGAGCGGCTCGAACCGATTGAACAGCGGTGCGATGAACGTCGGCGCGATGACGCTGCCGAGCACGAGCAGGGGAAAGGTGCCCGCGGTCGCGAGCAACGGCCAGCGGCGCGGAGCTCGCGCCACGGCGGCCACCAATGATTCGATCAGCGGCACGCCGAGTGCGAGCGAAATCGCCAGGCCTTTGGCGCGATCCGCGAACCAGGCGGGCGGCGTCTGCTTCGAGAGCCCGTAGCGGCGTTCGAGGGCGAGCCCCTCCACAAAGTCGCCCGGCAGTTCGATCAGCGCCGAGACGCCGAGCGCCGCGCTGATCAGCACGATGCGCCTCGCGCGCGGCTCGCTCTCGCCGTCACGCGGTTCGAAACGTGGCCCGAGACCATACGCCGTCGCGCCCAGCAGCGCCAGGGAGCGCGCGATTCCGGCCAACATCAGCGCGCGCCGCAGTCGCCCATAGCGGCGCGGATCGGGTTCGAGCGGCTGCGACGGTTGGCGCAACTCGCGCACGGCCTCGCTCGCGCGGACGAGCGCGTATCCGGCCGATATCCCGCAGCCGAGGCCGATCCAAAAGCGACGCATCATCAAAGTAATGAGATGGGAGGTTTGGGGAGCGCTTCGAGGGCGCCGAGCAGTGCGGACGTGAGCCGGTCGACGACGGGAGCGTCGACTTCTTCGATTCGGCCGGAATCGGCCAAGGTCGTCAAGGTGGAATCGATCGGCATGCGCGCGAGGACGGGCGCTTTGGCGAGTTCGGCGACTCGATCGGCATATGAGGGGCCGAACAGATCGTAACGCGTACCGCTATCGGGCGCGACGAAGTACGACATATTTTCGACGACGCCGAGAATCGGCTTTTTCATTTGGTGAACGAGGTTTGCGGCTTTGCGGACGATCATCGTCGCGAGCGCTTGCGGCATCGTCACCAGGACGACGCCGTCGATCGATAAAGACTGAAGCACCGTCAGCGGCGCATCGGACGTCCCGGGCGGCAAGTCGATCAGCAAGACGTCGAGATCGCTCCACAAGGTCTGCTCGAAGAATTGCCGGATCACGCCGGAAACGATCGGCCCGCGCCAAATCATCGCGGTCTCCTCTTCGGGCGTCAGCAGGTTCGAACTGACAACTTCGATCGCCGCTCGCGTCGTCGCCGGCACGAACAGTGGGCGCGATTGACCGTTCGCAGGCGCGGCGTCGTCTTTTTCCATGCCGAGCGGCGTACGCAAACCGAAGAGCCGCGGGATCGACGGGCCGGTGATGTCTGCATCGAGGATGCCGACCCGTTTATTGGCGCGCCGCAAGCCGACGGCGAGCAACCCGGTCACGAGCGACTTACCGACGCCGCCCTTGCCCGACATGACGGCCACGACCGATTTGATGTTGCCGCGCTTGGCGAAGGCACCGGGCGCACCGACGTGGGGCCGCTTGTCCTCGTTCATGATCGTCGGCACGCGTCCGGCGAGCCGCGCTTGGGTCAGCGCGGCGACGATCGGTTCGACCCGCAGGCCGTGCGCTTTTGCGCCGGCTTCGAGCGTCTCGTACTTGTTCACGCCGCAACCGGAGCATTTCAAACCGAACGCTGACAGGACGTCTTGGGCGATCGGTAAGGCCGCCACCAGCTCCCGGATGTTGCTCGATGGTTCGATCGTCAGGGAAGGCATGATTGCCTCGGGCTTTCTTATGAACGTGTCGGGCTTTGCCGCAGGGGCCCGCCTTACAATCGCGCCGGAGGGTGGCGAGTTGCGGTTATGCTTCACGCCTCGGCTCGGTCCCGGAGGAGACGACTACGACGCGTTCAACCGAAAGAGCCGTCGTGCCGCATCCGGCTCTGCGCCCGAGCCCACTTGCCGGAGGCGTCAGTTCGCCCGTCCGCAGCGGCCGTGCCGTCGGCGGCGCGCCGTTCGTGCAGGTTGCCGGGCGAGGCGCGTATGCCTATGATCGCGACGGTCGCCCCTACGTCGATTACGTGATGGCCTACGGTCCGTTACTCTTCGGTCACGCCCATCCCGCGCTGGTGAGGGGGCTCGACGAACTGGCGGCGAGCGGCACGGTTTTCGGTTCGACGAGTGATGAAGAGCTGCGGCTCGCCGCTCGAATCACGACGCATCTGCCGTCGATCGAGCAGTTGCGGTTCGTCAGTACGGGGACAGAAGCGATGATGAGCGCCGTTCGTGTCGCTCGCGCGTACACGCGGCGGCCGCTGGTCGTGCGCTTTGCCGGAAATTATCATGGTCATTTCGATGCGGCGCTGCAGTTCGCCGGCGCTTCGGCGCAAACGGAGAGCGGCGCGGGCAGCGGGATACCGGCACGCGCGAGCCGCGACGTCGTCGTGGCGCGCTACAACGATCTGGGCGACTTCGATGTGCAGCTCGCCGGCCGCGGCGACGAACTGGCAGCGATCGTGCTTGAACCGGTGGCCGCCAACATGGGGCTCGTGGTGCCGGACCGCGACTTCATCGACGGCATCTTCGCGCGGGCGCGTTCTGCTGGAGCGCTGGTCGTCTTCGACGAGGTCATCACCTGGCTGCGTGTGGGCCTTGGTGGTGCACAGGCGCAGCGGCAACAGCGTCCCGATCTCACGGCTCTGGGAAAGATTGCCGGAGGCGGATTGCCGCTGGCCGCGTTCGGCGGCCGCGCCGATGTGATGGCGGCGCTCGCGCCGGGCGGTGAAAGCTTCAGCGGCGGCACGTTCTCGGGAAATCCGTTTTGCGTCGGGCTCGCTCATCGCGTCCTCGACTTGCTCGAAGGCGACGGCGATTTCCATGCGCGCCTCGCTGCACGGGCTTGCGAACTTGCGGACGGCATCCGGGCGACCTTCGCTCGGCGCGGCATACCGTACAGCGTTACGCAGCATGCGAGCATGGTCGATTTTGCCTTTCGTTGCGGTGCTGCGGCGCGCAACTACGACGAGCGCTTGCAAAGCGATCGGGTCGCTTTCGCCGCCTACTATCACGCCATGCGCGACCGCGGCGTGCTGCTCGCCCCGTCGCCCAACGAGTTGATGTTCCTCTCCTCCGAACACGGCCCCGACGAGATCGCACTCACGATCGAAGCCCTCGACGAAAGCTTCGCATCGCTGCAACGGTCACGGTTGGTGTAGTGGATAGGCTCTTGTCACTAAAGTGAGTTGCTTATTGTTCCGGTGCGAAGAAGCGAGGGCCGAAGCCGGATCCCGCGTAGCCGAATCAGCGTCAGGCCGCAGCGACGACGTCGACGCGGAAAGTTTGGCGCCAATTTATCGCAACAGCGGCGTCGGGAAGGCGGCGACCGAGGCGTGTCCTTCCGCGTCGACGGAGCGTACACCGAAGAGCCAGTCGTCTTTGGAGAGCGGTAGGGTGGCGGTCGTGACGTTGCCGACGTTCGTGGCGTGGCTCCAGGCCGGTTCGTCGGTACGGCGCCAGAGCACCTCATACGACGCCGCTTCGGGCACGGCGTTCCACGTCAAGGTCGTGTCGTAACCCAGCTTCTTGGCGACGATGCTCGCGCTCGGAGCTGCAGGTGCCAGTGCTAAGGTCGCCAGGGCCGCGACGTTGAGTTGGGTGACGCGGGCCAGATAATCGAAGTCGAGAAAGCGCGCCAGGTCGCCGTACTGCACGCCGTTTTCGACGCGTACGTTTTGATGTTGGTGGTCGAAGTTCTCTGCGCCCTCGACGAAACGGACAGCCGGATATCCTTCGGCGGTAAACGATTCCTGATCGCCGCCCCTTAGGAAACGACCGGCACGATAGATCAGCTCGTCGTGCATGGCCGGCACATAGGCGGCATCGATCGCCGCAACGGCGCGCGCTAGCTCGCGCGACGGCGAATCATTTTCGGTACCGATCAGGTTCACGGCACGTAGTGAGGAACCGGCCGGCAGTGCTTCGCTGAAGAGCCGGACTTCATCGGCAACCGAATGGCCATCGTGCGCGACCGACGCGCCGACGATGTCGTTGTTGAGATCGCCTTCGACCCGAGCATTCTGCGCTCGAAGCGTTTTCGCGTAGTGGGCCGAGCCCCACAATCCTTGGTCCTCGCCGTCGAAAGCGATGAACGCGATCGTGGCGTGCGGATGCGAGGATGCGAGCACCCGCGCGGCTTCGAGCACGGCCGAGACGGCGGAGGCGTTGTCGTCCGCGCCCGGCGCGTCGCCCGTTACGTCGGTGCAATTTCCGTCGCAGTCGTCGTAGTGGCTCGACATCACCCACATCCCGCGCTTGGGATCGTCGCCGCGTAAGGTCGCGATCACGCTGGAAACCGTCACCGGCCGCCCGGTGCGGACG
>JALYUD010000117.1 GCA_030853905.1 Vulcanimicrobiota bacterium | reverse complement strand
CTTTGCCGCCGCGTCGTCCCTTATGAACGGCGGCCGCGGGAACCGGCGCAGCTGTGTGCGCCGCGGGAACCGGCGCGGGTGGGTGCGCAGCGGCGAGGGGCGCTGCGCAGGATATGCACGCTGCCGCAAACGCGGCGACGAGGCGAGAGGTCATCGACGCTTCGTTTCCGCCAAGACCTCGCGGTACACCTCGGCAGTGCGCTCCGCGCAGCGATCCCACGTCAAGCTGCGGGCAACCCGCCGCGCCTCGTCGGTCGACGTGCCGGATTGCCGCGTCAGCGACTCTTCGAGGAGCGCCGCGAGCGCCGGCACGTCATGCGGCGCGAAGGACGCCACCTGCGCACGCAGCACGCCGGGAACCGCTGCGTCGCTCGCGATGACCGGCGTGCCGACGGCAGCCGCCTCGAGCATCGGCAACCCGAAGCCCTCGCACAACGAGGGGTACACGAGCGCCACCGCGCCGCCATACTGCCGCGCCAGTTCAGGGGCGCTTGGATTACCGAGAAAGCGAAGTTCTCCATGCTCGCGCCGCGGACGCGTCGCGCCCCCGAACTCTCCGTCGTCGTCGCCGGTGAGCGCGAGATCGACAGTGCGCGCCGGATCGAGCACCGCCCACGCGCGAAACAGCGCACCAAGGTTCTTGTGTTCGCGCCGGTTGCCCGCGTAGATGAAGTACGGCACTCGCGGCATCTCGGTCCGCTGCGGCGCTTCGAGGTACGCTTCGTCGACGCCGAGGGGAACCACACGAACCTTGTGCGGCGGTACACCGAGAAAGCGCTCCAGGTCGGCAATCGTTCGCTCATCATCGGTGATGACGCGGGCGGCGCCGGCCGCAACCCAGCGGACGATCGTGCGGTAATACGGCCCAACACTGCGTTTGAAATAGCGGGGGAAACGCAGGTGGATCAGGTCGTGAATCGTGATCACGTACGGGCGCGGGGCCGCCAGCGGCGCGTACACCGAAAGGTGATGCACTAAGCGCGGCCGCAGCCGCCGCAGGCGCCAAGCGAAGTCGAGCTGTTCATGCCGGTCGAGCGCGCTTTTCCTGACGAGCGTCTCAAAGCGGAGATCGGGCGAAGTCCGCGGCAGACGGCGTGCGAGCTCCTCGGCGTATGCGCGCATGCCGACGGAAAGCTGCCGCGTGCGCGGCAGATCGAGCGCGACATCGATTCGTCCGCTCACGCGCCGAGCGTAACGAGCGCCGACCGGTCCGTCAGGAGCGTGGCGCTTTCGTCACGGCCTGCGCTCCACTTGTCCCGATACGCATCGCTTTCCATGCAACCGCGACCGGGTAGAGCGCTGAAGCAACGGCGATGAACCAACCGCGCCAACCGTCGCGCCAAGCGCCGCGTCGTACGAGCAGCCACGGCACGCGCGCTGCTGCGAACGCGAGAGCGATGACCATCGTGCGTGGTGACGCCGGCGCCGATTGCGCTTCGAGGCTCGTATAGCGCGCGAATTTCTCGATGTACGCCCGGACCGACGGATACGAATAGTGGTGCAATGTTCCGGCAAGCTGCGCGACCGGCCCCGCAACCGTCCACCGTTCGTGAAGCTCCGCTCGCGAAGGGCCGGCGGGGTGCGCGTGCAGCGCGGCTGCCGTCGTGCGGAAGAGCCGCAGCGGCGTCTCCCGCCCCCATGCGCCCGCCCGCATCGGACGACCACAAAAATACGTGCTGCGCGCGACCGTGTAGCCGGCGATATCGCCGTTAGACGGCGCGCGTGTGAGCGCGGCGCGCAGCTCCGCATCGAGCGCTTCATCGGCGTCGAGCATAAACGTCCAAGGCGTCGTCACCTCGCCGAGCGCGAAGCGCCGCGCCGCGACGAAACCGGCCCACGGACGAACGATCGTGCGCGCGCCGCGCGCCTGCGCCAGAGCGACGGTGGCATCGCTCGACTCGGCGTCGACGACGAGCAATGACGACTCGGGCGGCACGCTGGCGAACGCACGCGGCACAGAGGCCGCCTCGTCGCGCGTCAGGACGACGAACGTAATATCGTCGAGGTTCAGAGCGTCGGCGCGAGCGACGGTTCGGCGAGCAACTGCGCCGGCGCGCGGTGATCGTCCGCATTCGCGGCATGAAGTGCGGCGCCGATGAAGTCACGGTACAGCGGCGAAGCATGCGTCGGGCGTGATTTGAATTCGGGATGCGCCTGCGTGCCGACGAACCAGGGATGCTCCGACGCCGGCAGCTCGATGCACTCGACCAACGTCGTGCGTCCGACGACGTGATGCCCGGCGAACACGAAACCGTGTTCCTCGAAGAGCGGCTTGTAACGATTGTTGAACTCGTAGCGGTGCCGATGGCGCTCGCTGATCGTCGCTTCGCCGTAGGCGCGCGCCGCCAAGGTGCCGGGTTCGAGCTGACATTCGTAGGCGCCCAGACGCATCGTGCCACCCATCAGCGCGACGTTGCGCTGTTCGGGCAGGAAATCGATCACGGGATCGGGTGTCGACTCGTCGACTTCGCTCGTCATCGCTTCGGGCAGACCGCATACGTGCCGAGCGAACTCGACACACGCCAACTGCATCCCAAAACAGATGCCTAAGAACGGAATACGCCCCTCACGGGCGTATTGGATCGCGCGCAGCTTGCCCTTGACACCGCGGCCGCCGAAGCCGGGCGCCACCAAGATGCCGTCGACGCCGTGGAGAGGAACGGTGCCCGAGTTCTCGATCGTCTCCGAATCGATTCGTTTGATCTCGACGTGCGCATTGTGATGAATGCCCGCGTGATAGAGCGCTTCGTTGATCGAGATGTACGCGTCTTTGAGTTCGACGTACTTGCCGACCAGCGCGATCCGGACGCGATGGGCGGGCTGCGTAAAGCGATCGACGATCCGTTCCCACGCTTCGAGTTCGAGTGGGCGCGGCGTCAGCTGCAAGCGCTTGATGACCGCGTCAGCTAGTCCCTCGCGTTCGAGGTTGATCGGAACCTTGTAGATCGTGCTGGCGTCGCCGTTCTGCACGACGTTGCGCGCAGGGACATCGCAGAAGAGGCCGATCTTTTCTTTGAGTTCGAGCGGAATCGGCGCTTCGGAGCCGGTTCGGACGACGATCGCGTCGGGTGCGATGCCGATCGCGCGCAGTTCGCGCACCGAGTGCTGCGTCGGCTTCGTTTTCAGTTCACCGGCGGCGCCCAGGTGCGGCATCAACGTCAAGTGGATGAACATCACGTTCTCATCGCCCACATCGTAACGCACTTGACGGATCGCTTCCAGAAACGGCAGCGACTCGATGTCGCCGACGGTCCCCCCGACCTCGACGATGCAGATGTCGGCGCCGCTGATTTCGGCGACTCGCGTGATCTGCGCTTTGATCTCGTTCGTGATATGGGGAATCACTTGAACGGTCGCACCGAGATAATCGCCGCGACGTTCCTTGGCGATGACCGACTCGTAGATTTGGCCCGTCGTCACATTGTTGACGCGCGAGAGCGCTTCGTCGATGAAGCGTTCGTAATGGCCCAGATCCAGGTCGGTTTCGGCGCCGTCTTCGGTAACGAAAACCTCGCCATGCTGGTACGGGTTCATCGTCCCAGCGTCGACGTTGATGTACGGATCGAGCTTCTGAATCGAGACGGAGAGGCCCCGGCTCTTGAGAAGGCGCCCAAGCGACGCAGCCGTGATGCCCTTCCCGAGCGAACTGACGACCCCGCCGGTAAAGAAGATGTACTTCGCCACTCTGGATCGTCGGCTTTCGGCGGGGCCGGGGACGCTCCCGCCTTTCGACCTTGGCCGGCCGATCGTCAACCGGGTGTCGCTCGCAGTTCCACGATTCGGCGTAGTCCGGCGTAATCGCGCAACGCGCGGACGCGAGCGATGCCGCCGAAGGCCCATAGCGCCATCTCCGCGAGTTGATCGGCGGTATCGGGGGCGATCTCGAGCAAAAGCAGACCGTTCACAGCGAGATGTTCAGGCGCCCGGCGAAGAAGCTTCCGATACGCGTCAAGCCCGTCGGAGCCACCGTCGAGCGCGAGACGCGGTTCGAAGGACGTCGGATCGGGAGGTGGCGCAAGGTCGCCGCCGCGGACGTACGGTAGGTTGGCGACGATCGCGTCGAAGACGGTCCCGCTCTCGAGTTCGTCCAGCGCGTCTTCGAGACAAAACTCGATCCGCTCCGCGACGCCGAGCGCCGCCGCGTTTCGAGCCGCGACGGCCAGGGCGGCCGCCGAGATGTCGATCGCGACGACGCGCGCGCACGGACGCTCGGCCGCGAGCGTGATCGCGATGACGCCGCTGCCCGTGCCGACGTCGCACAAACGCAGCGG
>JALYUD010000115.1 GCA_030853905.1 Vulcanimicrobiota bacterium | reverse complement strand
TCGTTGATCACGGCCAAACTGCCGCGATAGCCGAGGGCAGCAGACGGAGAGCGGCCGAAAGTTTGCGAAAGGAGCGATACGATAGTGTGCCGCATCGCCGTCGTCTCCGATACGCACGTTCCGCGGTTTGCGCATCGCTTGCCTGCGGCGCTTGCACGCGTGGCGGCAGAGCGGCCGACGGGAATCTTGCATTGTGGCGACTTTACCTCTCTCGACGTTGTCGGCGTGCTCGAAACGATTGCTCCCGTCGATGGCGTCGCCGGCAACAACGATGGGCCAGAGGTCGTCGCTCGCTTCGGACGCCGCAAGATCGTCACGGTCGGCGGGGTGCGAATCGGCCTCGTGCACGGCGACGGCTCTCGTGGGACGACAGCCGGCCGCGCTCGTGCCGCGTTTGCGGACGAATCAGTGGCGGTGATTCTGTTCGGGCACAGTCACATTCCGTTGTGTGAGCGCAGCGAGGAGCGGTGGCTCGTCAATCCGGGTTCTTCGACCGACAAGCGACGTCAGGCACGTTTCAGCTTCGCGGTGCTCGACATCGCCGGGGGGACGGTCCAAGCCCAACTCGTGTTTTTTGACGCGGTCCCGGCGGTGCCGAACCGTGAACGGTAGGCTGCGCGATCCGGGCAACGTTCGTATGCCGAATAAGAGCGCGTAATGCTCAACGCTCGCTCGTCTGCGGCGAAGGCGCTTGGTGCGCGTGACGTCCTTTGAAGGTTAGTTCGGCAATCCCGGATTTGTCGAGGTCGCCGAGGCCTTCGGTGACCATCGTATCGTACTGACTGACGGTCGCCTCGGCGAGCGGAAGGTCGAGGCCGGCCCGGCGGGCGAGCGTCGCGGCGATGCCTGAGTCTTTGGCGGCGTGCGCGGCGGAAAAGTAGGTCTCGTGATCGCGGTTCTGCATGTCCGCACCGTCCGTTTCCAGTACGCGCGAGTTTGCGCCGGTTTGGGAGAACACGTCGCGTAGCATCGCCAGGTTGAGGCCGAGCGCGTCGCCGAGGCCGAGGCCTTCGGCCAAGCCGCACGTGTTGATGTTCATCACCATGTTCACCAGCGCTTTGACCTGCGCCGCTTCACCCGCGCTGCCGATGTAGCGCAGCGACGAACTCATCTGCTCGAGCACCGGCTTGATCCGTTCGAAGGCTTCGCGCTTGCCCGCGACCATGAGGTACAGCGTGCCGTCCCGCGCTTGCGGGATCGAACTGGCCATGCACGCCTCGATACTGTCGGCGCCGCGCGCGTTCGCGCGCTTTTCAATCTCGACGTGAACGGACGGCGTGATCGTGGCGCAATTCACGAACAACTTCCCCGACGCACCCTCGAGCAGCGAGTCCCCCGACGACGCGAAGATGGCGTCCATTGCGGCGTCGTCGGTGACAACGGTGAAAATGACGTCGGCGAGTTCGGTCACGCGGGCCAGCGCCGTGGTCGCCTCGGCCCCGACATCGCCTGCGATTTTTTGCGCGAGGGCATGATTGGCGTCGTAGACGGCGACGATGGGGTAATCGACATCGCGTAGCCGCAAGGCCATGTTCGCACCCATGCGGCCGACACCGACGAATCCAATGTCGGGTTTTGCGCGCTCGTTCATCATACAGAACTCCTCGCCGTAGAGAACTCCTATCCGACGTTCGCTTAGAAGCAGCGTGCGACGTTTTATCTGAAGCGGGGTATTCCATCTTCTTCCCGTTTAGCGCTTCGCCCAGCGGCAACGTTCGATGTACTTTGTCGCCATCGTGGGCTCCCCTCAGGTAGGGCCAGAGTTGGACGGGTATCATAAGGGATGGCCGTTCCATCGCAGCACGCTGCGCACGCGCAGTCTCCCCCGGGAGCGGCACCGTTTCCGAGCGCGCTGCGGGAGCGGATCGATGCTGCGCTTGCTGCGCGAGGCGGCGAGGAGGTGCCGCGGACGCGGCATCGCGATGGGGCGACGGCGCATTTTACGAATCGGCTGATCCTCGAGACGAGCCCGTATCTGCGCCAGCATGCGCACAACCCCGTCAACTGGTATCCGTGGGGCGCGGAAGCGTTCGACGAAGCGCGCCAGAGTGAAAAGCCCGTTTTTCTGTCGATCGGATACTCGACGTGTCACTGGTGTCACGTCATGGAGGAAGAGTCGTTCGAGGATTTGGAGATCGCGCGCGTCCTCAACGAACGGTACGTCGCGATCAAAGTCGATCGCGAAGAACGACCCGACGTCGATGCCGTCTACATGACGGCGGTGCAAGCGCTAACGCGGCACGGCGGCTGGCCGATGAGCGTCTGGCTCGACGCCGAGCGGCGCCCCTTCTTCGCCGGCACGTACTTCCCGGCGCGCGACGGCGAGCGCGGTTCCGCGCGAGGTTTCTTCTCCATCCTCGGCGAGCTTTCCGACGTGTACCGCACCGAGCCACAGCGGGTTGCCGCAGCGGCGGAGTCGATCACCGCGGCGATCCGTTCGTCGATGAACGGCGACGCGGGCGAAGCGAATGATCCGAGCGACGCATTCACCGCCGGCATCGCGACGACGACCGGCGCGACACGCGCCGCGGCATTACCGGGCAACGACGTGCTCGATGCAGCGGCGGAGTTTTACCGTCGTGTCTACGATCCGCAGAGCGGCGGCATGAAAGGAGCGCCGAAGTTTCCGTCCACATTGCCCGTGCGCTTACTGCTGCGCGAACATCGCCGCAGCGGGGATGCCGAATCGCTAGCCATGGCCGAGCACACGCTCGCGATGATGGCGGCGGGCGGCATGCACGATCAGCTGAGCGGCGGATTTCATCGCTATTCGACCGACTCACGCTGGCTCGTCCCGCATTTCGAGAAGATGCTCTACGACAACGCACTGCTCGCGCCCGCGTACGCGGAAGCGTGGCAGGTAACCGGAAGGCGTGATTTCGAGCGTGTCCTGCGCACGACTCTCGACTACGTGTTGCGCGAGATGACGGCACCCGAGGGCGGCTTCTACTCGGCGACGGATGCCGATTCCGAAGGCGAGGAAGGGACGTTTTTCCTGTGGTCACAGGACGAGATTCGCACGCTGCTCGGCCCGCAAGCGGAGCGGTTCATGCGCTTTCACGGCGTGACGCCGCAGGGCAATTTCGAAAGCAAGAACATCTTGTTCGTTCCACATCCCGACGAAGATGAGTGGGAGGCGCAGACCGGGGCGCGCGAGATCTTGCGCGTCGCCCGGGAACAGCGTCCGCATCCGCTGCGCGACGATAAGATACTGACGGCATGGAACGGGCTGATGATTTCGGCGTTGGCCTTCGGCGGGTGGGTGCTGGCGGAACCGCGCTACGTCGCGGCGGCGGCACGGGCGGCTGATTTCATTCTAAACTCGTCGTGCGTGAACGGCCGTTTGCAACGCAGCTGGAAAGACGGGCGCACGTCGGGCCCGGGATTTCTCGAAGACGATGCATTCTTCGTCGCCGGACTGCTCGATCTGTACGAGGCAACGTTCGAGCAGCGCCGGCTTGCCGCCGCGCTGACGCTCGCGGAACGGACGGAGCACCTTTTTGCCGACGAATCGCACGGCGGTTGGTTCCGCAGCGCGCACGATCACGAGCAACTCGTCGCGCGCGAGAAGCCGCACTACGACGGCGCCGAACCGTCCGGCGCATCGGTCGCGCTACTCAACTCGCTGCGCCTGTCCACGATCACGAGCGACGAGCAATGGCGCACGATCGCCGAACGAGCCCTACGCGCGTACGCGCCGATGCTGCGCGAGCAACCCGCGGGATTGAACGCGATGTTGCTCGCCGTCGACTATTTCGTCGCTACGCCGCCCGAGATCGTGGTCGTCTGGCCGGCGGGAGGCAGCACGCCGGCCCGTTT
>JALYUD010000088.1 GCA_030853905.1 Vulcanimicrobiota bacterium | reverse complement strand
GACACGCGCCGGCTCGCCATCGGCGCCCGGACGCTCATCGCCGCGGCGCGCCGGGTGTGGCAGCCGAGCGACGCCGCTCTGGCGGCCGCCTTCCATGCTACGGGCGATCTCGGCGAAGCGCTCGGGCGCCTCGTGTGCGAACCCCGCGACCTCGGGCTCTTCGCTGAAACGTTGACGCCGTCTGCATTGGCAGCCATCCTGCACGAACTGGCCTCAGCCTCCGGCAAGGCCGCGGGACGGCGTCGGGAGGCTGCGTGCGAGCGGATTTTCCGGGCCTGTCGCGATCCGCGCGAAGTCGCCTACGCCGCCAAGATTCTGCTCGGCGAGTTGCGCATCGGCTTACGGGAGGGCCTCGTGCTCGAGGCGATCGCGTCGGCCTTCGCAGCGACGCCGGCCGACGTGCGCCGTGCGGCGATGGGGGCCGGCGACGTCGGCGAAGTGGCGGCGGCCGCTCAAAAACGGCGCCTGCATTCGCTCGCGATCGCCTACGGAAAACCGATTGGGTTCATGCTGGCGACGCCGCTCGCATTCGGCTCGGCATACCGCGAGCTCGGCGACCACCGCTGGATCGCCGAAGACAAGTACGACGGCGTCCGCGCGCAGGCGCACGTCCACGGCGGTCAGGCACGCCTCTTCTCGCGAACGTTCAGCGACGCGTCCCGCACGTTTCCCGAACCGCTCGCGGCCCTGGCAGGCGGCCGCGACGCAATCTACGACGGCGAGATCGTCGCGCGCCGTAACGGCGACACGTTGCCCTTCCGTTATCTGCAGCCGCGCCTCGGACGTGCCGACCCGTCGCCCGAGCTCAGGGAACAGATTCCGGTCACGTTCGTCGCCTTCGATATCTTGGCGGCCGGCGAGCGCTTCGTTCTCGATGAGCCGCTCGCCGAACGGCGCAAGCTCCTCGAAGAACGGCTGCATCCGGCGCGCGGCCTCGACGTGGCGCCGGCATCGCTGCTCGAGACGGGGACGGCCGCAGCGACGATCGAGCAGCTTTTCGAAGAGGCGCGTGCCCGCGGCCACGAAGGTTTAATGCTAAAACGTTTTGATTCGCCCTACGCGCCCGGGAGGCGCGGCAAGTGGTGGCTCAAGCTCAAACGCGAACTCGCAACGCTCGACGCGGTCGTCGTCGCCGTCGAATGGGGACACGGCAAGCGTAAGGGCGTCCTCTCCGACTACACCTTCGCCGTGCGCCGCTCGGCGCAGGACGGCGAGCTTCTGCCGATCGGAAAGGCGTACAGCGGCTTGACCGACGCCGAAATCGGCGAGCTGACGACGTGGTTTCTGGCCCACCCGACCGCTTCGCCGGCAAGCCGTACGATCGCCGTCGAGCCGCGCGTCGTCGTCGAGATCGCCTTCGACATCATCGCGAAGAGCACGCTACACCGCAGCGGCTTCGCACTGCGCTTCCCGCGCATCGTCCGCCTGCGCCCCGACAAATCCGCCGCCGACATCGACACCCTCGCAGACGTCGAACGCATCTACCGCGACATGCTCGCCCGCGAGCGAGTCGAACGGTAAGGAAGGCCCGGAGCCTTCTAAGCTCTTTGATTGCTAGGAAACTGTCGGACTTTGTCCGACAGCCGACCCTCGTCCGCGGCGGACGTATGGCGGGCGGATCGGCCGAAGGCCGAACGCAACAGATTCGACGAAGTCAATCCCTAGAGGTTTGCAGCTAAGAACGACTGGACGCGCGGCCAAACGTCGCGGGAACCGTCATTGCCGTCCGGACCGCCGCGAAAGAAAGCGTGATCTTCGTCCGGGTACACGATTAGGTCGAACGGTTTGGCGTGCGCTTCGAGGGCGGCGCGAATCGCCGCGACGTCGTCGGATGATATGCTCGGATCGCGACCGCCGAACGCCAACAACAAGGGTGCACGGAGGTGCGCTGCCATCTCGAGCAGCGGCGGACGGTTCGGCGACGCCGAGCGTGCGATCTGGCCGCCGTAAAACGAGACGGCCGCTGAGACGAACGGCAACGTCGCGCTCAAAAAAGCGATCGATCCGCCGAAGCAAAACCCCCACGTGCCGATCTTCGCAGCGGCGCCTAATTGGTCGCGCAGGTAACCGCCCGCGGCCGTCAGGTCGGCAACGAACTGCTGCAAGTCGAGGCCACCCGCGGCGGCGCGGCCTTTGGCGATGCCGGCCTCATCATGCTCGGCATCGAAGTCGGGATCGGTGCGATGAAACATCGCCGGCGCGACCGCGAGATATCCCGCCGCGGCGAGTAACGTCGCGACCCGCTGCATGTCGGCATTGACGCCAAAGATTTCTTGAATGACGATTATGCCCGCGCGCGGCGCCGCGCCCGGCCGCGCGACGAACATGGGCATCCGCTCCCCGGTGACGTCGAGGTCGACCCACTGTGCGCCGGCCGCGGACGGGCTCATCGCGCTTCTCGGAAAAGGCTCATGCGCAGCGGCTTCTCGCCGGGTCGGACCGGTTCCGGCTCTATCGGATGAACCGGACTTGCTTTTCAATACCGCGTTTCTACGGTAGAGTGGGCACGTGACGAACGAGCCCTCGTATTATCGCGATCGTATCACGCAACGTCTCGTTCGCGCGCTGTTGATCGCCGCTTTAGCGCTCGTGGTCTGCGGTTTGTTTTGGTTCATGGCCGCGGTGTTCGATCGGGTGCACAACACGCTGGTCGTCATCATCTTCGCGATTCTCTTCGCTTACTTCGTCTATCCGCCGATCAAGTGGCTCGCGGCGCGGCGCGTTCCGATTCCGCTGGCGGGCCTGATCGTCTATGCCGTGCTGGCGATCCTCGTGCTCGGCTCGATCGCGTGGCTTTCGCCCGCCATCGCTGCGCAGGCGCAAGCGCTGACCCGTGACTTCCCGCATATCGTCACGACCGTGCAGCAGCAGATCGCCGACCCGCGACACTCGCCGCTCCTCTCACGGCTGCCGGCCGGCGCGCGCGACGCGATCGCTAAGAACGCGGGTAAGGTGGGAACGCTCGTCGGCGGCTTCGCCGGCGTGTTCGGCTCGCAAGCGATCGGCTTCGTGCAAGGGACGACGGCCGTGCTGATCGATCTCGCGCTCGTGCTCGGCATGACCTTGCTGATCCTTGGCGATCTCGCGAATATCCAAGCCTTCGGGACACGTCTCGTCCCGCGCGCGTACCGCGCCGAGATGCTCTCGTTCATGGGCGAGGTCGACACGGTGATCGGCGGCTTCGTGCGCGGCCAAGTATTGCTCGCCGTCGGCGTCGCGGTCGCCGGCACGATCGTCCTGGTCGGCGTCGGCGTGCCGTACGGCTTGTTATTGGGACTGATTGCCGGCATCGCCAGCATCGTGCCGATGATCGGCCCGATCGTCTCGATCATCCCGGTCGTAGTGATCGCCTTCTTCACGGTCGGCATCGTCAAAACGATCGTCGTCGTTGTCCTCTACGTGATCATCATCATGGTGCAGCAGAACGTGCTGGTGCCAGTCGTGGTGGCGCGCTCGGTCGGCGTCACGCCGCTCGTCATCTTCGTCGCGCTCCTGCTCGGAAGCGAAGCGTTCGGCATCCTCGGCGCGCTGCTCTCGCTACCGATCGCCGGCATCCTGCGCGTCGCCGCCGAACGCCTTTTCCCATCCGACCCCGACGCGAACGCGCAACTCCGGCGTGCTCGCGATCTCGCCGACGAACCGCCGGTGGTAACGCGCAAAGCGACGAGCGTCAACACCTAATTGGCTGCGGAAGAGCGCTCCATGTCGGCGTCGGCCGCGAACGCTTCGCCGCAACCACACGCGGTGAACGGCGGCAACGGTCCAAGCTACGAGGTTACGTTCAGCCGACTGGGAACGGTGCTGGCGCCCGATGGTTCGCAAAGGGAATGCGGCGGGACGATCAATCCCGCGTCGGCGCGGTTGCCGGACGGGACCCTGATGCTCTATCCGCGCCTCGTCGGCCCCGCCAACGTATCGAGCGTAGGACGGTGCCGTTCGCGGTGGACCGGCGACGACGTTACTTTCGAGCGTGACGGGTGCGCTCTGGAACCGCAGGTCCCGTACGAGCTCCGCAAGACCCCGGGCGGCTATGGTTGCGAGGATCCGCGCGTCACCTTCGTCGCGCCGCTGGATCTCTACCTCATGGCGTACTGCGCCTACGGGCCGGACGGCACCAAGGTTGCGATTGCATCGTCTGCCGACGGCGTGACCTGGACTCGCCTCGGCATCGTGTCGTTCCGCGTTGCGACGCACATCTACGGCGACAAGGACGCCGCATTTTTCCCTGACGTCGTGACGTCGCCGAGCGGCGTGCCGTCGATCGCGCTCCTGCACCGTCCGACGCGCCATCAATCGGTCGCACACGGCCGCAAGCTCGCGCCGTCGATGCTGCAATTGCGACCGAAAGAACGGGAGAGCATCTACATCGCCTACGTACCGCTCGAGCGCGCCCGCGCCGATCTGCAGGCGCTTCTGGAGGTGCACGAGACGCAGCAAGTTCTGCATCCCCAAGCGCACTTACGTGCGATCAAGGTCGGGATCGGTCCGCCCCCGGTACGCATTCGCGAGGGCTGGCTGCTCGTGTACCACGCCATCAACATCATGCCCGGACACGAAAACAACGCCGCGCCGGCGATGCAATATCGCGCCGCGTTCGCGATCCTCGATAGCGAACGGCCGGATTGCGTCCTCTATCGCGCGCCCCAACCGTTCCTGACGCCGGAAACTCCGGAAGAGAAACACGGCATCGTCGACGACGTCGTTTTTCCGACCGCGATCGACCCACGTCCCGACCTCGGCGACCGAACCTACGACATCTACTACGGCATGGCCGACACGCGGATCGGCCGCGGCCGCTTCGTGCTCGGTGACGGCTCCGTTTAATCCCCGCGTCGCTGCTCGTTTCGACGAACGCGGCCTTTGCCGTAGAACGATCCGATCCGAACATGGCCAGTTTCGCACCGCGTCAACGCGGCGCGAAGACGGGCTTTCGCTTTTCGAAGAAAGCTTGCATGCCTTCGCGCAGGTCCGGCGCGGCCGCAGCTTCTTCTTGGAGAGTTGCCTCTTCGTCCAGCCACCGCGCTAAGTGCGGAAGCAGTGCACGGTTGAAAGCGCGCTTCGTCAGGGCGAGCGCGACCGGCGACGCCTCGGCGAGACGCGCGGCGAGCATCATTGCGGACGATTCCAGCTCCGCGGCGGGAACGACGTGGTTGAGCAGCCCGATGCGATGCGCTTCACGGGCGTCGATGCGTTCGCTCGTCCACGCCACTTCGAGCGCTCGGCCCAGACCGCACAACAGCGGCAGAAAAAGGCTTCCGCCGCCGTCGGGGATCAGCCCGAGCTTTGAGAAGCCGAGCGTGAGTTGCGCGTCGTCCGCCGCGATGCGAAGATCGGACGCGAGCGCAAGCGACAGACCAAAGCCGGCCGTGACCCCGCCGAGCAACGCGATGAACGGCTTTTCGATGTCGCGCAACCTCGCCGTGATGGCGTTGTAGCCGCGTCGCAAGTGGTCGGCAATCCCGCCTGAGTCCGCACGCGTCTGCATCGCCGTGAACGCTTCGAGGTCTTGTCCGACGGAGAAGCTGCGGCCGGCACCGCGCAGCAGGATAACGCGCACCGTTCGATCGCCCGCGACGTCGTCGAGCGCGTCGAGCAACGCGTCCGTCAGCGCGGTATCGAACGCATTGAGTTTCGCGGGTCGATTAAAGGTTAACATAAGCACGCTGCCATGCCGCTCGCGCAATAAGACCGCATCATTCATCCCCACGCTTCCGTCGTAGGGCCGCCGACTTCCCGTTCGCGAAGCTCGTCCGGCACCGATCCGCGCCTCCGGCGACGTGCGCTTTACGATGTGGATGCGCGTGGCCACGAGCCTGTTCGCACTCGCCGGAATCTGCCTCGGCGTCCGGGCACTCCACCTCGGCCTGCGGAGCGTCCCACGCTGGGCCGTTGCCTGGTCCGTCCGTGCCACGATCACGCCGTCGCGGCTGCGTAAGCAATCTCACACTCGTTCGCAGCCGTCTATGGTACGATAGGGTTATGGAGAGTGACGTGGACAGAAAGAGCATGATCGGGGGGCTGTGCGGCATCGCCGCGTCGCTTGGAATTGCGAGTAAACCGGCAGACGCCGGAGTCGAACATTTCGAGGTGACGCACAGCGACGCCGACTGGCGCGAGCGATTGTCGCCGGCGGCTTTCGGGGTACTGCGTCAACACGCGACCGAAGCGCCCGGCTCGAGCCCGCTCGACCACGAAAAGGGCGCCGGCGTCTACGATTGCGACGGGTGCGGCTTGCCCCTGTTCGATGCCAAGACGAAGTTCGATAGCGGAACCGGCTGGCCGAGTTTCTATGAACCACTGCCGAACGCCGTCGAGACCTCACAGGATAGCTCGCTGTTCATGGCGCGCACGGAGGTGCACTGCCACCGCTGCGGCGGCCATCTCGGCCACGTCTTCGACGACGGCCCGAAACCGACGGGCTTGCGCTATTGCATGAACGGCGTCGCCCTGCAATTTCACCCGCGCGGCTAAATGCAGTAGCACGTATTTTATAACCAGGTTAAGAGAGAGGAGGCCGTTATTTAGTGCGTGGCTAGGAGCCTAGGGCCGCAGTGGGCTTGAGCCCATAAGGCCCGTAGCGACGACGTCCACGCGCTAAATAACGGCCTCCTCTCGCGGTTGGCGTCGCCGCGCGCGGGTACGAATTGGGCTATGTCCGCCACCTACCGGCACGACATGCCGTTTGGTGCGCAGTTCGCCGATGGCAGGGTGCGCTTTCGTCTCTATGCGCCCGACGCAACCTCCGTTGCCGTCATCACGACGAGCGCCGAACGGGAGCAGCGCATACCGCTCGAACGTCGCGGCGATGGTTGGTTTGAAACGGTAACGACGGATGCGGGAGCCGGAACGGAGTACGCGTTTTCACTCGACGGCGCGGCCCGGCGCGTTCCCGACCCCGCCTCGCGCTTTCAACCGGGCGGCGTACATGCGCCGAGCATGGTCGTCGATCCGGCGTCGTTCGCGTGGCCGCAAAAGTGGTCCGGCTTACCGTGGGCTGAGCACGTCTTCTACGAACTGCACGTCGGCACGTTCACGCCGGCGGGGACCTACGCTGCCGCCCGCACTAAGCTGCCGCATCTCGTTGCGCTCGGGATCACGGCGATCGAGTTGATGCCGCTGGCCGATGTGCCGGGCGAGCGTAACTGGGGTTACGACGGCGTCCTGCCGTTCGCGCCTTCGCACAACTACGGAACGCCGGACGAACTCAAAGCGTTCATCGTCGACGCCCACGAACATGGCTTAGCGGTCTACCTCGATGTCGTCTACAACCACTTCGGTCCCGAAGGAAATTACCTGCACGGTTATGCCTCGACGTTCTATACCGAGCGACGACAGACGCCGTGGGGCGCCGCGATCGACGTCGGCGGCGAGGGACGCGATGACGTGCGCGCGTTCTTCATCGAAAATGCGCTCTATTGGACGCAGGAATACCGTTTTGACGGCCTGCGCTTGGATGCAGTGCACGCAATCTATGATGGGCCCGAGCGCCGCTTCTTGCGGGAATTGGCGCGCAGCATCGCCGAACGCTCCGACCGAACGATCGCGCTCGTGCTCGAGAACGACCGCAATGAGGCACCGCTGCTCGAAGCGGGGTTCCGGGCGCAATGGAACGACGACGCGCACCACGCGATGCACGTGATCGTCACCGGCGAAGACGACGGTTACTATCGCGACTACGCCGACGACCCCGTTGCGCGCCTCGGCACGACCTTGACGCAAGGCTTCGCGTATCAGGGCGACTTCTCGGCGTACCGTGGCGTGGTGCGCGGATCGCCGAGCGTAACGCTGACCTTGGGCTCGTTCGTGACGTTCCTACAAAACCACGATCAGATCGGCAACCGCCCTTGCGGGGAGCGCATCACGTCGCTCGCACCCGCGCCGGCGCTGCGCGCCATCGTTGCCGTGTACCTCCTCGCACCATCGCCGCCGCTGCTTTTCATGGGCGAGGAGTGGGGAACGAGTTCGCCCTTTCTCTTCTTCTGTGACTTCGAGCCGGAATTGGCGCGCGCCGTGACCGCCGGGCGACGGAGCGAGTTCGCCTCGTTTGCCGGGTTCGCCGATCCCGCAGCGCGCGAACGCATTCCCGATCCGGCCGCGCCCGGGACCTTTGCACGGAGCACGTTGCATTGGGACGAGATCGCACGCGATTCGCACGCGGCGTGGCTGGACTACTATACGCAACTGCTCGCCATCCGTCGTCGCGAATTGGCACCGCGCATCGCAGACGTTCGCGGCACCGACTGTTCCTTCGGCAAAGTCGGCACGCGCGGTCTGCAAGCGCGCTTCAGGCTCGACGACGGCTCTACGCTCGCGCTCGACGCCAACTTAGGCGACGGCGAACAGGATGGTTTTGCCGCGTTGCCGGGAGGTTACGTGCTGTTCGCAACGCACGATCCGACCTATCCGGATTCGATCGCGCCGCCGTGGAGCGTCCGCTGGACCCTGTCGTAAGCGGATCGCCGGCCGCGCCCATCCCGGCTACGCCGTCGTCCACGTACCGGCTGCAGTTCAACGCGCGCTTCCGCTTCGAAGACGCGCGCGCGATCGTGCCCTATCTGGCCGAACTCGGAGTCGGCTACGTGTACGCATCGCCGTATCTCAAGGCGCGGCCGGGCAGCGAGCACGGCTATGATGTGGTCGATCCCAACGCCCTCAACCCGGAAATCGGCACGCCGGCGGAGCACGCGGCGCTGATCGCTGCGTCGCAAGCGGCCGGGCTCGGTCATCTGCTCGACTTCGTCCCGAACCACATGGGCATCGGGGCGCAGAATCCGTGGTGGCAAGACGTCCTCGAATGGGGCGAAGGGTCGCCGTACGCCGAATTCTTCGACATCAATTGGCGCCCGGTGCGGGCCGAGATGCGCGGGAAACTGCTCGTGCCGTCGCTTGGCGACTACTACGGGCGCGTGCTCGAACGCGGCGAACTCCGGCTGGTTTTCGATGCGCAGTGTGGAACGTTTGCCGCCGCCTATTTCGAGAGCCGTTTTCCGCTGGCGATGCCGTCCTATGCCGAACTGCTAGCGCTGGCAGCCGAGAAACGCGCGGGCGAAGCGTGGCCGCTGCGAGCGCTCGCCGCCGAGTTTGCCGACGCATCGCGCGAGCGCGCCCTCGAACTCAAAACGGAATTGGCCGGCGTCGCGCGCGATCCCGATAACCGCGCCGCCATCGAATCGGCACTGCGGGCGTACGCCGTCGGCCGCGGCGACGGCGCGATCGACCGGCTCGATGCCCTCTTGCAACAACAACACTATCGGCTTTCCTATTGGCGCGTGTCGGCCGACGAGATCAATTATCGCCGCTTCTTCGACATCAACGATCTTGCCGGACTACGGATCGAAGACCCGGGCGTTCTCGGGCAGACGCATCGTTTGATCTTCGATCTCATCCGTTCCGGAAAAGTTCAGGGCTTGCGAATCGACCACATCGACGGCCTATTCGATCCCGCCGCTTACTGCCGGCTCCTGCACGATCGAGCGGCAGCGCTCGACCATCCGCAATATCTCGTCGTCGAGAAGATCCTGGCGCGCGGCGAGCCGCTGCGGCGCGACTGGGAGATCGCGGGCACGACGGGCTATGACTACATGAACCTGGTCAATGGTCTGTTCGTCGATCCGCAAGCCGAGGCCGCCTTCGACCGTATCTACCGGCGCTTTGCGGGCATCTCCGGATCTTTTGAGCAGTTCGCCTACCGCGCCAAAAAAGACATCATCCGTACGGCGCTCGCAAGCGAACTCGAAGTTCTGGCGACGATGCTCGACGAGATCGCCGAAACCGACCGCCGTTCGAACGATTATACGTATAACGTCCTGCGCGACGCGCTGACCGAAGCGGTCGCCTCGTTTCCCGTCTATCGGACGTACGTCACGAGCGAAGTTGTCGAACGAAGCGATCGCCTTTATATCGGCGCGGCGCTCGACGCCGCCCGCAAGCGTAGCGAACTCGGCGACGAACGGGTTTTCGATTTCCTCGAAGACGTGCTGACGATGCGCCTGCCGGCCGAGTCACCAAACTACGATCGGCGCGCGGTGTTGCGCTTCACGATGAAGTTCCAGCAATACACGAGCCCAGTGATGGCCAAGGCGGTCGAGGACAC
>JALYUD010000078.1 GCA_030853905.1 Vulcanimicrobiota bacterium | reverse complement strand
CATTCAAACGAACAAGGCGAAGGCGATCGTCGAAACGTTCGACGTTGTCCAATCGATCGATCGTTACGACGCGGGGCGCGCCATCGCTCGCGCTGCGCGGGCGGTCGGGCGTCCGGTCACGACGCTGGTGCAAGTCAACGTGTCGCCTACCGAGCGTTTCGGCGTCGCCCCGGCCGACGCACCCGCACTGGCTATGCGGCTGCGAGACGACGAAGGGCTGCGGGTCGACGGCGTGATGGCGATCGGCCCAAACACCGAGGACCGCGCGGAAATCGCCCGCGCCTTCGCCGTGGCGGCGAAGACCTTCAGCGCCGTCGGCGGATCGACGTTCTCGATCGGCATGTCCGGTGACTGGCAAGAAGCGATCGGCTGCGGGACCACGATGCTGCGCATCGGGACCGCGATTTTTGGAGCGCGCGCATGAACGACGAACTTCCCGATCAACGCCCCGAAGGGCAGAAGACCTTCCTCCACAAGCTGGGCTCGATCTTCGCGATCCACGAAGACGACGGCGACGAGTACACCGAAGACGAAGCGCCGCAACCTAAGCGCAACGTCGTCGCCTTTTCGGCGCGCGAACACCGGCGCGGCAATGCCGCGGGCGAAGTGAGCCTGTTCGCGCCGCGCAGCTTTGCCGACGTGACCGACATCGCGGACGCCTTGCGCATGCGCGCGGTCGTGATCGTCAACCTGCAAGGAGCCGATCGCGGCCTGTTGCAGCGAGTCGTCGACTTCACGAGCGGCGTCGCCTACACGCTCGACGGCAAAATCCAAAAGCTTGCCGACGCGATGTATCTGGTCGTGCCGCCGGGGACGCCCGTCAATTCGGCCGGCATCCGCGAGTCGCTCTCGACCGACCCATCCTTCGATTTCATGTTGAACCGAGGGTGAGATGGCAAAGATCACGATCGTCGACATCCAGCACAAGGCGTTCAAGAAGAAGCTCAACGGCTACGATCCGACCGACGTCGATCAGTTTCTCGACGAGCTGATCGAGACGCTCGAAGACGAGTCCCAGCAGCGCGCGGCCCTCGACGCGGAAGCCTCGGATTTGCGCGAACGGATCAGTCATTTCAAAGCGATGGAGGAGTCGTTGCAAAAGACGCTGCTGCTCGCGCAGCGGACGGCCGACGAAGTCAAAGCGAGCGCCCATCGGGAAGCCGATCTGATTCGCCACGATGCGCGGATGCAAGTCGAAAAGGAGATTGCCGCCTACGGCGACCGTACCGCCGACGCACGACGCGAACATCAACACGCGATCGAAACGACCGAGAAAGCGCGCAGCGAATTGCGCAGCCTCTTGATGACCCACCTGGCGCTGCTCGATCGCCCCGGTGCCTTCCCCATTCCTACGCACGCGCCCGCGGGTTACGCGGGAAACGGTGCGGCTCCTGAAAACGCGGCGTCGGAGCGCGCGGGAAACGGTGTAGTTTCCGAAGACGTGGCGTCGGATCGCGTGGGAAACGGTGCGGTTTTCGAAGACACGGCGGATCGTGCGGGAAACGGCGCGCCTCTCGAGCCCTTGGCGGTTTAGGGGACGATGCCGGCCGGGTCGGCCGCCGCGAACCTGCATCCCGCCGGTCGCGCGGTTACGCTGTACGCTGCGTGTGGTCCGGAACTTGCCGGACGGCGCCTGCTCGTCAACGGTCGGCGCGTCGCCGCCGTGCGCTTCGGCCGCGTCGCCTTGCTGCTGGCGTACGTCGATCCGGTGCAGTACGCTCCAAGCGAGCTCGAGCGGCGCCGCGCCGACGCCGCGTTTTTAGCGCACGAAGTGCGCATCCACGAGCGAGCCGTCGAACGCGCGAGCGCGCACGGCAGCGTCCTGCCGCTGCATCCGCTCACCGTCGTTACGGGAACGAACGATCTGGAAGCGTACGCGCGCGAGCATGCGGCACGCTGGACGCGCGCGCTGACCCGCCTAGGCGACAAACGCGAATACGCCGTCCACCTGTACGTCGGCCCCCATCATGTGCCGCTCGCCGAACCGTATCTGCTGCGCGTCTCCGGCCGTGCCACCCGCTCCAATCGTGCGCCCGCGATCGAGGCTCGTTCCGACATCGCCGAGCATGCTCAGAGCGTCTGGGGAGCGTGCAGCGCGCTGGCACAATCGTTGCGCGCCGTTCCGTCGCCCGAACGCCGCGGCGCGTTATGGTCTGCCGCGCTGCTGGTCGCGCCCGGTGACGTCGCCCCGCTCGCCGAAGCCGTCGAGCGCAGCTGCGCCGCCGGCGCCCCCCTCGGCATCACCGCCTATCTGGAAGGCCCGCGCGCGCCGTTCACGTTCGTGTGAGCTGGCGAAACCGCGCGAGAATGCGCCTTCAGCGCTCATCACGATATGCTCGCCCCTCGGAGTTGGTTGCTGCCACGCTGAGATGACGCGGATGTGTGCCGTGGCCGCGGTGCACCATCACAATTTGCGCGCGCCTTGGAAGACGCTGGCGACGAAAATTGCGGCGAGTCCGAAAAAGAGAACGATGCCGCGCGCGAGCGTTGAGGCGTTCCAGAGCGGTGCGGTTACGATGATGACGCCTAGCCACACGGCGACTGCCAGGGCGAAGAAGCGGTCTTCGATGAAGAGGCCAATGAGTTCGGCAGCAAGCGAGCGCGCTGCGTTCATGTTGGAAGGCGAAAGCTACGGGCACGGGTCGCGAAGGCGTACGCGAGTGCTGCGCTAGCGGCGAAACCGGCTACGAGCCAGATCAGCGAAAGCTCGTTGCCGGGCCAAGGAATCCGTAAGCCTTCGCCCGTCCAGAACGTTCCGAAGCCCGAGAGAAGAATGCCGACGCACAGTTTGAGCGCGTTCTCTGGAATGCGCGAGAGCGGAGCCCGCAAAGCGACCCCTGCACCGATCACAACGAACCCCGCCAGTGCCGCGCCTACGCTCGCCGCACCGAGAGCGCGTGCGCTCGCGCCGACCGCGATCACGATGAAAATTACTTCGAGCCCCTCTAGCGCGACGGCCTGAAAGGCGGTTGCGAAGCCGAGGGGATCGATACCGGTGTGATGCGGCGTAGCGCTCGCAAGAGCACGACGGCGTCGCTCGTAAATCGTGCTTTCATCGTGCAACGGGATGGCGCCCGCATAGCGCAGCACTGCCTTGCGTAACCACCGCATCCCAAAGAAGAGCAGCAAAATGCCGACGACCAGCTGCAAGGTTGCAAGCGGCACACGGGCAAGTGCCGGGCCGAAGAGCGCGACGAGCGCCGCGAGCACGCCGGCGGCGCACGCGCTTCCGAGCAGCGCCGGCCGTCAGCCGCGGGTCACGCCGACTGCGAGCACGATCGTGAGCGCTTCGACGAACTCGACGAGCGACGCGAGGAAGGCAGGTAACGCGGCCGCGAACGCATGCGACATGAAGCGCCACATGTTATGCGACCGGGAAACGAACGCCTAGGAGCCTGTCGGGCTTTGCCCGACTGGCGACGCTCGTCCGTGTCGGACGTATGGCGGGCGGCTTGCGGCGGAGCCGCGAACGCGAGGATTCAACTCAGTTGAATCCACTGCGGGCGGTACGCGAGAAGGATTCGACGTGGTCGGATCCTTCGTATTTCGGCCGGTCCCCTGAGGCGCGTACGCAAGAATTTCGCCTCGACAACGGGCTCGATGTTGTGATCGTTCCGTACGCCGCGGCGCCCGTCGCGACCCTGATGGTGCTCTATCATGTCGGGGCGCGTAACGAAGCGGTCGGTTACACCGGGTCGTCTCATCTGCTCGAGCATATGCTCTTCAAAGGCACGCAGACCAATAACCGCGCCGTCGGCCGCGCCTTCGCCGACATCATGAACGAAATCGGCGCAAGCAAGAACGCGACGACGTGGCTCGATCGCACGAACTATTTCGAGACCGTCCCGGTCGAATTTTTACCGCTGGCGATCGAACTCGAAGCGGACCGGATGCGTAGCGCCTTGATCGCCGACGCCGACCGCCGTTCCGAGATGACGGTTGTTCGCAACGAACTCGAACGCAGCGACAACAACGCGGCGCGGGTGCTGTCGTCGGCGCTCGTGGCGACCGCTTTTCGTGAACATCCTTATCATCATCCGACGATCGGTTGGCGCGACGACGTCGAGGGCGTGTCGACCGAGCGGCTGCGCGAACTCTACGACATGTACTATCATCCCAATAATGCGACGGTCTTCGTCGTCGGCGACGTCGCCGTCGCGCGGACGCTCGAACTGATCGAACGCAGCTTCGGCAGCCTGGCGCGTGGCTCGTCGGTGATTCCCGATGTGCATACGAGCGAACCGCCTCAAGTGGGGGAGCGGTCGTTGACGATCAAACGTCCCGGTGACGAAACCCTAATCGCGTACTGCTTTCACGCCCCGGCCGCATACGGTCAAACGGGTGCGCTCACCGCGAAAGAGCTGGCGCAGCGTGTGACCGAAAACGGCGAGCGGCGCGACACGTATGCGCTCGAGGTGCTAGGCCGCATTCTCGGTGGTGGCCGCGCCAGCCGGCTTTCGCGTGCGCTCGTCGACGAGCGTCTGGCGCTCGATACGTCGGCTTGGAACTGGGGTTCGCGCGATCCGGGGCTCTTTCAGATACTGGTCACGGCCGTGCCCGGCGTAGCGACCTCCGAGGTGCGACGCGCGGTCGACGGCACGCTCGCAGCGTTGGCCGAAAGCGGCCCCGCTGCTGCAGAACTCGAGCGTGCTCAAAACCAGATCGCCGTGCAGCGGGCCTTTGCCCGCGATGGGACGTTCGCGCTCGCGCAGCGGTTAGGCGAGTTCGAAGCGGTCGGCAGCTGGCACCTCGACGACGATTACGTCGAACGCATTGCGGAGATCACGATCGACGACGTGCGCGACGCCGTGCGGACATATTTACACGAAGACAATCGCACCGTCGGCGAACTCGTGCCCGGGACGCCGCGAACGCTTGACCGCGTTTCCTTCGAAGCGGTGTCGGTTCGTGCCGACATCACATCGAGTGTGCCGCCCGCACCGCTGCCGTCGCCGGAGCTCGCGTCGGGAAACCGTTTCGCCGGACGCATCGCCCGCATGCGATTCGGCGGCGGTCTCGACGCCGTTTACGTTCCCAACGGCGAGAGCGAGACTGTCGTGCTGCGCGGTCTGATCGAAGCCGGTCCCGCGTTTGCTGCGGCGCATCCGCTGTTGCCGGCGCTGGCGGCCCAGATGCTGGCGCGCGGCACGCGCTCGCACGATCGCGTAGCGATCGAAGAACGGCTCGAACGCGCCGGGATCCGCCGCGCCTATTTCGTCGATGACGATCCGACGCAGAATTACAACGCGCTCGCCTTTCGGTTTGCAGCGGCTTGTGCCGCGCCCGACATGCCGACCTTGCTGTCGACGATGGCCGATGAACTCTGCGAACCGGCGTTCGAACAGCACGAGTTCGATCTCGTCAAGTCGGAATCGATCGGGGGGCTGCGGCTGCTGCGCTCGAACACCAACTGGCGCGCCGTGCAGCGCTTCCTGCAACTCGTTTACGCGCCGGGCGACGTCAATGCCGAGCCCGATCTCGATGTGCTCCTTGCGGAAATGGAAGCGCTCTCACTCGCTGACGTGCGCGCCTATTACGAATCGACGGTCCTGGGCGCGCCCGCATTGCTGAGCGCCGCGGGCGCGATCGATGCTGTGACGTTCGAGGCGCTGGCAAGCGGCGCGCTCGACCCAGCGCCGTTCGCCTCGATCGCGACCCCGCGCCCGGCGCCGGCCGTGCGCGCGCAAGGCGTGCGCGACGTGCGTGAAGAC
>JALYUD010000058.1 GCA_030853905.1 Vulcanimicrobiota bacterium | reverse complement strand
TACACGGTCCGCTCCGTGCCGGCGAACAGAAGCCCACGTCGCTTCGGGTCTTCGCGTACCGTGTTGACCGGCTCGTCCTGCGGGATGCCGTCCGCGATCGGCTGCCAGGTACGGCCGCCATCGTGCGTGCGGTACACGTACGGGTGACGATCGTCGAGGCGCTCGCGGCTGACCGACGCGTAGGCGGTGTTGCGGTCGAAATGCGACGCGTCGATCTGCGTGACGCGACTCCACGGCGTCAGCACCGGCGGCGTGATGCTGTGCCAGTGTGCGCCGCCGTCGCGCGTCACCCACAGCAGACCGTCGTCGGTTCCCGCCCACATCAGGTTCTTGTCAAGATATGACGGCGCGAGGCTGTAGATGACGCCGCGGTGCTTGCCGTCGAGCGGATCATTTTTCGCGAAGTGCGCCAAGGTCGCCGGTTCGCCGGGGTCTTTGCGCGTCAAGTCGGGGCTGATGATCTTCCAGCTGTGGCCGCCGTCGCGCGTTGCAAAAACGACGTTGAGGCCGAGGTAGAGGACGTGTTTGTCGACGCGGTTCCAAATCAGCGGATTGGTGCGGTCGAAGCGGTACGCCACGCGATCGTAGGTCGGGGAAACGTCCTGCGTCTGCCCCGTGCGCTCATCGTAGACCGTCGCCTTGCCGCCGTAGATTAGCCACGGGTGCAGCGGATCGGGTGCGACGTAGCCGTACTCTTCGGTACCGACCGGATGGAACTCGCGAAACGTGATCGCGCCGTCGTTGCCGCGGCTCCAGACTTCGGCGCTGCCGCTCTCCTGTTGGCCGCCGAAGACGCGATACGGAAAGCGGTCGTCGGTGATCACGTGGTAGAATTGCGCCGACGGTTGGTTGTACCACGACGTCCACGTCGCGCCGTGATCGACCGACAACGTCGCGCCTTGGTCGACGCCGAGCACGATCGTATTCGGATCGGTGGGATCGATCCAAACGGTGTGGTAGTCGTCGCCGCCCGGAGCGCCTTTGATGCCGACCCAGGTCGTGCCGCCGTCGGTCGAGCGATACGTCGTCGTGTTTGCGGAGTAGACCGTGTCGCGATCTTTGGGATCGGCGGTGATTCCGGCGAAATCTTCGGTCCGTCCGCACACGCGTTCTTCGTGGTCGACTTCCGTCCAACTCGCGCCGGCGTCGTTCGAACGGTATACGCCGCAGCCGTCGGGCTTCTCGACGATCGTGTACACGCGCTTGGAATCGGCCGGCGACACGGAGATGCCGATGCGTCCGACGAGGCTCGGCAAGCCCTTCTCGAGATGCGTCCATGTGTTACCGCCGTCGGTCGATTTGTAGAGTCCGCTCTGGTCATACAGTTCGTAGACCTGCAGCAGGTTCCAAGGGCCGTTGCGCGACGCCCACAAGCCCGCGTACACCGTTTGCGGGTGGTCCGCATCGACGACGACGCTGACTGCGCCGACATCCTCGCCGCGGCCCAGCACCTTGGCGAAGGTCGCGCCGCCGTCGGTCGAACGATAGAGGCCGCGTTCGGGGTTGGGACCGTACGGATGGCCGACGACCGCGACGTAGAGACGCTTGGGATCGCGCGGGTCGACTGCGATCTGCTGGATCTGCTGTCCGTCGCGCAGCCCTTCATGCGTCCAGTTGTTGCCGGCATCCGTCGAGACGTAGATGCCGTCCCCGGTCGACAGATCGGGCCGGCGCAAGCCTTCGCCGCTGCCGACGTAGACGATGTTCGGATCCGACGGCGCGACCGCCAGCGCGCCGACCGAGCCTGTGTCCTGGCTATCGAAGATCGGTTGCCACGTCCGTCCGAAATCGACCGACTTCCAAACACCGCCGTCGGTCGGCGCCATGTAGAACACGCCGCGCTGCTGCGGAACGCCCGAGACCGCAACGGTGCGTCCGGCGCGGAACGGCCCGATCAGCCGCCAGTGCAATCCGGCATAGGCGATCGATCCGACCGGCGCGGCGGGATCGGCAGAAGAAGCTGAAACGCACGCGATCGTAACGAGCGCGAGCACTGCGGCCAACCGAAACAATGGCAAAATACCCTCCGAGTAACCTTGTGGTGCGGTTCGTCCCGCGCGCCGATCCGCCTCGTGCGCTTTCCGCAAAGAGGCGGACGCTCCGCCGGGTGAAGGCGCCAACGTGTGGGCACAAAGCTCATCGAAAGCCATACGCCTTTTGGACCAGCAGAAGCGAAAGGCGCCCGGCGGGTGGCGGAAGGGTGACGGAGGACTCGCGCAGGAGCGAACGATGATGCTCGACACTCAAGCTTCCTCCGGTACCATCGACGTTTCCGTTACCGACCAAATCGCGACGATCACCTTGGCGAATGCCAAGCGCCGCAATCCGCTCTCCCTAGCGACGATGCGCGAGTTGCTCGTCGCCTTCGAGGACGTCGGGCGAAATGCGCAGGTTCGCGTCGTCGTGCTCGCGGCGCTCGGTCCCGCGTTTTCGGCCGGACACGACTTGCGCGAAATGCAGTGCGCCGGTGATAAAGCGGACGTCGCGCGCTTTCGCGAAATTTTCGACGCCTGCGTACGCGTGATGCAGACAATGCAAATGATCCCGCAGCCGGTGATCGCCGAAATCGCCGGCGTCGCGACCGCTGCCGGCGCTCAACTCGTCGCGACCTGCGATCTCGCGCTCGCCTCGACGCAGGCGACGTTCGCCACGCCGGGCGTCAAGATCGGGCTGTTCTGCACCACGCCGATGGTCGCTTTGACCCGCACGATCGGACGCAAGCGCGCGATGGAAATGCTCTTGACCGGCGACTTCATCGACGCCGCAACCGCGGAGCGCTGGGGTCTGATCAATCGGGTCGTCGAGCCCGACCGTCTGCACGATGAGGTGCTTGCACTCGCCAAGAAGATCGTCGGATCGAGTAGCTTTACGGTCGGCCTCGGCAAGGCGGCGTTCTACGCCCAAGTCGACCTCGACCAAGCCAAGGCCTACGCCTATGCCAAGGAAGTGATGACCGTCAACGCCCTCGATGCCGATGCCCGCGAAGGAATCGGCGCGTTCCTCGAACGGCGCAGCCCGGATTGGAAGCGTTAGAGAGGGTCCATCCCAAAGGGCCAAGGGAGCGGATGCGAAGCGACCGGTACGGCTGCGCAGGTCCCGGTCCAACATCCGACGGACATGGCGTCCGTTGGATCGTTCGCACAACAGAGTGGATTCAGTTTCACCGAATCCGTCGCGGTTGCGGCTTCGCCGCGAGCCGGCCGCCATTCATCCGCCGCGACGAGCGCTGCTTACCATGCGTCTTAGGCTCGTAACCGTTTGATTGGGATCAGCGCGCCCCGCCGTTATCGTTTGGCGCTGTCCCTCGTGCTTGCCGTGGCCTTGCTAGCCGCGTTGTACGTTGCCATCGTACGGGCGCGTAACGAACATAAGGCGCGCGGCGTCGAGATCGCGATGGACTACGGCGATTTCACGGCCCTCGCGAGCTCGTATGGCTACGACCAGCAACAATTCCTGATCGCGTTGCGTCGCGCAGGTCTAACATCGCTCGCGGTTTCCGAAGAACTAGGCGGTTCGGTCAATGGAAGCGCGACCGCTATCGCCGTGCCGGGCCAGCAACTGCTGGATCAGGCGCGGCTGGGGACGATTTCGCAGCCGACGCTCGCTGCGCTCGCACGCGCACACCGTCTTTCGGCGGCGGAAATCTATCTCGTCGTCTACGATGCGCGCGACGTCCCCCGGTATCGCGCAGCACTGGCCGAGCACTTCGGGCGAGCCGCCGTACATGTCGTGCAGGCCTCGAACCCGACGATCTTGTCGGTCAAGTCGCAAATCGATTACTTCAACGCGCTCGGCCTGGGTTTACCGGCCGAACCGCTGGCGCTGGCGCGAAGCTTGCACTTGTACCTCGTACCGCGCGTGCAAAACGACGAACGCTTCGGCAAAGCGACGATCGAGCGCATCTTCGCGAGCTTCGAGCGCCACGAACGTCCGACGACGGTCGTGTTTTTCGGCGGCCGTAATGAAGTGCTCGGCTATCCCGATCATCTCGACGATACCGCAGCCGCCTTCAAAAGGACCGGTTTGAACTTCGGTTCGATCGAAACGTACGACAAGAACCAGATTCAAAAAGGCAACGACGGTCTGGCCGCAAAGGCGATCGCGCGCACGACCCGCGTGCAGGCAATCTCGAAGATCGAACTCGACAAGTTGACCTTCAACGACGTCGTTGCGCGTTATCTTCTGGGCGTCCGCGAACGCAACATTCGGGTCGTCTACCTGCGGCCGTACCTGCATGAGCAGAATGGGATGTCGCTCGAGCGGACCAACATCGAGATGGTTCGCCAAATTGCAAGCGGCGTAAAGGCGCGCGGCTTCCGGCTCGGCCGAGCGACGCCGGTTCCCGGCTTTCGCTTCAACCCGATCTTGATCGTGCTCGCGTCGCTCGCCGTTCCGGCGATCGTTCTGCTGCTTTTCGAAGCTTTCGGCGTGCGTCGCGCCCCGCTAGCGTACGCGCTATTCGCTTTCGACGTTGTTTTCGTCGCCGCGGGATACGCGGCGCATGACGATCTGCTGGCGCGCAAAATGGTGGCGCTCGTCGGCGCCATAAGCTTCGCGACGATGGGTGTCGTCGCGGTGCCGCGTGCCTTTACCGCGCCCGCCCCCGATTCTTACGGGGGAAGTCTGCTCGCCGGTTTACGGACGCTCGGAACCGCGCTCGCGTTCGCGCTCGCCGGTGCGCTCGTCGTCGTCGGTCTCGTCAGCACGCCGCTTCTGATGGAAGAGATTGACCGCTTCGCCGGCGTGAAAGCCGTGATCCTCGTGCCGCCGTTGCTGGCCTTCGCGCTCTACATCTATACACGGCGCTTCGGCGGCGCGGCGGTCGCCGCGCGAGAAAGCGCCCTGGCACCGGTTCGCGTCTATCAGCTCGTGGTCGTCGCTTTGCTCGCGATCGGGGCCTTCGTGTACGTCTCGCGCAGCGGAAATCAAAGCGAGGTCACGCCTTCGGCGTTCGAGTTGGCCTTGCGCTCCGGCCTGACGACGGTTCTCGGTGTGCGGCCGCGCTTCAAGGAGTTTGCGATCGGCTTCCCGCTGATGATGCTGTTGCCGGCGCTACGCCTGGAACATAAGCGGCTCGTCGGCTGGGCGTTCGCGATCGGCATCGCCATCGGAACATCGGATGTCGTCGACACGTTCTCGCACCTCCACACGCCCCTGGCCGTCTCGCTGACGCGCATCTTTAACGGAGCCGTGATCGGCATCATCGTCGGTGCCTTCGCGATCGCCGTCTACCGCTCGCTCGAAGCCCGCGCCCACGCCCACATCGAACGCCGCCGCTCGCGCGGGGCGTAGAGATGCCCTGAGCGAAGGTGCGATGCGTTTTCTGCTGAGCGGCTATTACGGTTTCGGCAACGTCGGCGACGAAGCGCTGCTCAAAGTGATCGTCGCGCAGCTTCGCACCCGCCATCCGCTTGCGACGCTCGACGTCCTCAGCGCCGCGCCCGAAGAAACGGCGCACGAGTTTGGAATCGCGGCGACGCCGCGCTGGGATCAAGCCGCGATCCGGGCCGCGATCGGGCGTGCGGATGTCGTCGTTTCCGGCGGCGGGGGTCTGCTGCAGAACGCGACGAGCTTGCGCAGCCTGCTCTATTACGCGGGGATCATTCGAACGGCGCTGCGCGCCGGCAAGCGTACGATGGTGTTTGCGCAGTCGATCGGCCCGCTCGATTTTTGGGGGAAACGAACCGTCCGCGAATGTTGTAAAGGTTTACACGCCGCGACCGTGCGCGATTCACGTTCGCGCGTGCTGTTCGCCCCGCTCGTTCCGCAGACGCCGGTTGAACGAACCGCCGATCCGGTCTTTTTGTACGATCCTCCCCCGCAGCTAGGCGCAGGCGCGGACGTTCTGGGGCCAGCCGATCCGCTCGTCGTCGTGTCGCTGCGCAAGACGTCGCACTACGCCGACGGGGTTCCACTCTTGGCGGCAGCCGTCGACCGGCTCGCGGAGCGGCACGGTGCGCGCGTTGCGTTCATTTCGTTCGGCGGCGTCGCCGATGCTGAAGCCTCCACGGCCGTCATCCGTAAGTGCCGTTCGAAACCGATGCTCGTTCCATGCGACGGACTCGATGCGATCGCGGCCCTGATCGCTCGCGCGCGGCTCGTCATCGGGGTGCGGCTCCATGCGCTGATCCTGGCCATCCGTTTCGGCATCCCGTTTCTAGCGGTGCCGTACGATCCCAAGGTCGGGGGGCTAATCGAGGACATCGCCTATCCGCTGGCTCCGCTATGGACACCAGGCGCGCGCGGCGTAGCTGCGACGCCCGAGGGACTCGTCGACGAGGCCTGGAGCCGTCGCGATGAACTCGCGGCTTTGCTCCGTGGTGCCGCCGAACGCCAGCGCGGGCTCGCGCGCCGCAACTTCGACATTCTCGGTACGCTCGCGGCCGCTTGATAGCGTCAAGCGGAGGCGCCGAGCGGAGCCTTGAACCTTGCGCGCTCCGATGCCCTCGAACGAAACGCTGGCGACCGATTATCGCGCCACCCTGAATCTGCCGCGGACGGATTTTCCGATGCGCGCCGAGCTGCCCAAACGCGAGCCGGAACGGGTCGCGTGGTGGCGCGAACACGATGTGTACGAGCGACGGTTGGAACGCAATGCGGCGAACCCGCAGTGGATTTTGCACGACGGGCCGCCGTATGCCAACGGCGACTTGCACATGGGTCATTTCGTCAACCGCGTTCTCAAAGACGTCTTCGTCAAAGTGCATCTGCTCGCCGGCGAGTACGCGAAGTTCGTGCCGGGATGGGACATGCACGGGTTACCGATCGAGTATGAAACGCTCAAGCATTTCGGCATCGATTTCCACCGCATCGATCCGCTCGAGCTTCGCGCGCGCTGCCGTGAACGGGCGTTGCATTGGCTCGACGTGCAGCGCGAAACGATCCTTCGCATGGGAGTCCTCGGAGACTACGCGCACCCCTATCGCACGATCGACAAAGACTTCGAAGCAACGACCGTCGATACGCTGGGCGATCTCGCCGCCGCCGGGCAGCTCTACCGCGGCTTGCGCGCGACCTTGTGGTGCGTGCGCGATGAGACCGCTTTGGCCGAGGCGGAGATCGAATACAAAGAGCACGTGTCGCCGTCGATCTACGTGCGCTTTTGGGCCGACGACGAGCAGCGGACCGATGTGCTGCGGCGTATGGATATCGATGCGGCCGCAGTGGAAGGTCCGCTAGCCGTCCTCATCTGGACGACGACGCCTTGGACGCTTCCCGCAAATGCGGCGATCGCGCTCAAGCCGGAGGCCTCGTACGGTATCTACCGTCGCGGCGCGGAATTACTGCTCGTTGCCGACGCGCTCGCGGCCAACGTTTTCGCGCGTGCGGACGGGCCGCCGGCCGAACGTTTGAGTGGGGCGTTCGGGACGGCATTGATCGGAGCGCAGGTACGGCATCCGTTCGCCGATCGGACGTCACTGCTGGTCGGTGCCGATTACGTCGAACTCGACACCGGGACGGGCGCCGTTCATACCGCACCCGGGCACGGCGCCGACGACTTCGAAACCGGCCTGCGTTTCGGGTTGCCGGTGTTATGCCCGGTCGATCGTTCCGGCCATTTCACCACCGACGCCGGTCCCTACGCGGGCGAACAGATTTTCGCGGCTGACGATCATATCATCGCCGATCTGCGGACGAGCGGCGCCCTGTTCGCACAGTCGTCTTTGGACCATTCGTATCCGCACTGTTGGCGCTGCAAGCAGCCGGTCATCTTCCGCTCGACCGCGCAATGGTTCATCGCGCTCGACGTCAACCGGCTACGCAAGCGGATACTCGAAAAAATACCCGCCATAGCGTGGAACCCGCGGTGGGGCGAGCACCGCATGACGCAGATGATCGAGAATCATCCTGAATGGTGCATCTCACGGCAGCGCACCTGGGGCACGCCGATTCCCGCGCTCGTCTGCCGCGCATGCAACGACACGTTCCTCGATCCCGATGTGGCGCGCAACGTCGCGGCGATCTTTCGCGAGCGCGGCCGTGATGACGGCAATGCGTCGGATCTGTGGTGGACGGAACCGGTCGAGACGTTTTTGTACGAGGGCTTGCGCTGCCCCAAATGCGGCGGCACGTCGTTCGAGCGGGGTCACGATATCGTCGACATCTGGTTCGAATCGGGCGTCACGCATCGTGCGGTGCTGCGGCGGCGCGGCCTGAATTGGCCGGCCGACCTTTTCCTTGAAGGCAACGATCAGTACCGCGGCTGGTTCCGCAGCAGCTTGATTACCGCCGTCGCCACGGCCGGTGCGCCGCCATACAAACAGATTTTTTCGTACGGCTGGGTCGTCGATGCGGCGGGGCGGGCGATGCACAAATCGACCGGCAACTACCTCGGCGCCCGCGATAGCATGTCGAAATACGGTGCGGACGTTTTGCGGTTGTGGGTTGCGTCCGTCGAATTGACGGGCGATATTCGCGTAGGCGACACGCTGCTCGAGGCGGCAGGAAGCGTCTATCGCAACTGGCGCAATCGGCTGCGCATGCTGCTCGGCCTGATCGCCGATCTGCAGCCCGAAGACCGCCTCGCGCGTGCCGAGCTGGAGCCGATCGACCGCCTCGCACTGGCCCGGCTCGACGATGTCGCGCACGGTATCGTCGAGCACTACGGTGCGTACCGCCTGCATGACGTGTACTTGGCGCTCCTTGACTACGATGCCAACGACCTGTCGAGTTTCTACGTCGATCTGCTCAAGGACCCGATGTATTCGGGCGAGCGCGACGGTCATCGTCGCCGCAGTGCGCAGACCGTGCTGTTTGCGATCCTCGAAGCACTGTGTGCGCTGCTCGCGCCGCTGTTATCCTTCACCGCCGAAGAAGCGTGGCAGCACGTGGCACCTGGACTCCGCGGCGATCGGGTGAGCGTTTTCGATCTTCCCTTACCGACCGGTAGCGCGCGCGGTGCTGCGGAGAAAAATGATCTCGAACTGTGGGAAACGCTGAAGCGGTTGCGCGCAACGGTCGCGGCAAGCGAAGGTCCGCGCGATTTTCAGCTGCAGGCGCGCGTCCGCGCAGGCAGCGAGGTCGAGGCGCGTTTACGTGCGCTCGGCGACGGCCTGCGCGAAGCGCTCGTCGTTTCGGCGCTGGACCTATCGACGGATCCATCGCTGCAAGGAAACGACGTGCGTCTGGAAGTGTCGGCCGCTGAGGGTGCAAAGTGCTCGCGCTGCTGGAAGTATCTGCCGCTCGGAGCGGACTCGCTGCACCCGACGCTTTGTGCCCCCTGTGCGGTAATCGTGCGAGCCTTAGAGGGTGCTCAATGAGCGCTGCGCCGTGCGTAGGCACTTAACGTCGCATTTCATGGCCGTTTATGTAGGGCCACCGACATAAAGAGCCTCGATCAGGCTTATTTCGACGATTTGTACGCAAAAAGCGACGATCCGTGGTCGTTCCGCACGAGCGAGTACGAGCGTGAGAAGTACGATCGAACGGTAGCCACCCTGCAACGACACTATGCGCGCGGGCTCGAGATCGGTTGTTCGATCGGCGTTCTAACGCGTCGTCTGGCACAGCACGTCGAGCATCTGCTCGCCGTCGACATCAGCGCGCGTGCGGTCGAGCAAGCTCGCCTGGCCTGTCACGATCTTTCGAACGTCACGTTCGCCGAGTGCGACGTGATCACGAGCTACCCGGCGGGACCGTTCGATCTCATCGTCGCTTCAGAAGTCGCTTACTACTGGTCCGGCGCAGACTTCGCATCGATGCGCGAACGAATCGCCGCGTCCCTGTGTCCGCACGGCGAAGTGTTACTCGTGCACTTCCTTCCCAAAGTTCCCGACTACGTCTGGGGTGGCGATGCCGTCCACGAAGCATTCCTGGCCGATTCGCGCTTCCGCCGCGTCCGCGGTTCGCGCGAACAGACGTATCGTATTGATTTGTTAACCGTGGTCTAGCAGGCTGTCGGACTATGTCCGACAGCCGACGACGGGCGGATCGGCCGAGGCCGAACGCAACAGATTCGACGAAGTCCAATCCCTAGCTCCGCACCGGGGCTTGGGCGGCGGCGCGTTCGGCGATGCGGATCAGTGCGGTGTCGGGGGCGGGTTGGCGGATGTACATGGCGAGGTCGCGTACAAGGCGTGCGAAGGGATACGGTTCGAGGAGGCCGCGCGCGCCGACGCTCTGTTCGACGAGTTCGGTTACCTCGAAGGCAGCGCGCTCGACCGCGACGCGGGCGCAGTCGGCGAGCATGACGAGTTCGTCGGCGCGTTGCGTCGCTGGTTCGTCGTCGTACGCCGACCATCCAGGCGCGGCGACCGCCAGCCAGTTGCGTGCAGCCGCCGTCGCGACGGTTATCTTAGCGAGGCGCGTTTGTTGGAAGGGGTTGCGCTCGCGCCCGAGCTCGCGCAGATAGCGGGCCGTTTCATCGCGCAGCCGTTCAAGCGCGCCGCATTGCACGGCGACGAAGCGGATGCCGCCGCCCAGGAACCACGGCCACCGTTCGTAATCACCTGGCGCGCCGACGAGATCGTTTTCTTCGAGCGCCACACCGTCGAAGGCGATCGCATAACTGTCGGAATGTTCCATACCGAGCGGGCGCCACGCCGCCGTATCGATCGTCGTCGTGACCGTATCCAGCGCAATCACGGCGAGCTGGGAACGCCCGTCGGGCCGCGCGGCGGTGGTTAGCCCGCGCGCGACGCGGCCCGCCCCCGATGCAAATGTTTTTCGTCCGCGCAAGACGAAGCCGCCGCTGCTGCGTGCGACGAGTTGCACGCCGTCGGCATCCTGCGTGTTCCACGTCCCGAACAGCAGACCGCGCGCAGCATCGGCTTGCGCTCGTTCGCGCTGGGCGGGCGTGCCGAAGCGCCCGATCAATTCGAGGGCATCGATATGGCCTTCGAAGAGGCGGCCGGCGTTCAGATCATCATAGCCGGCGCAGCGCAAGGCATCATACTCGGCGGCACGCCCGCAAAGGGGCACGCCGCGCGCGTCGACGGCAAAGGCGAGGTCCGGCAAGAGAACGGCCATACTTCACGCCTTACCCGGCGAGCAAGCAGAGGGATGCAGCCGGCGTCGACGCGCGGCTCCCCGGTCATCAAAGCGTAACGAATCGGTCGCTTCGCCGCAACAACTGGCCCGTACAATGCCGGCATGGATGGAATCGAGTTGATGGCGACGGCGATGCACGCGGCGCAGAATCGCCTCGACGTCTCTGCTGCCAATCTCGCTAACGCCTCGACCGACGGTTTCCGTAAGCGCGTCGCGCGCGCTACGTTGACCGGTCGCGGGCTGACCGCTTCGAGCGACGTCGACGCCGCGCAAGGCGCGCTGCGGCACACGGGCCGCAATTTCGATTTGGCTATCGTCGGAAGCGGCGGATTTTCCGTGCGCGACCGCTCCGGTCACGTCACCGAAAGCCGCTCGGGATCATTCGAACGAAACGTGATCGGGCAACTCGCCGATGAACGTGGACGCGTGCTGATGGGCGTGCGTGGCCCGATCGTTGCCAGCGGCGACGCCGACATCGATCCGCGTGGCATCGTCCGCGACGGCGGCGTTCAAACCGGTCGCATCCGGCTGCGCCCGGGGACGACGCTCGAAAGCGGCTTCATCGAAACTTCCAACGTCGACGCAGTCGGCGAAATGGTCGACGTTCTGGCCGAGCAACGGGCCTTTGAAACCGCCCAGAAGACGCTCTCCGCCATCGACGAGGAGCGCAAGAAGGACGCAAACGACGTCGTTCGGGTGAAATCGTGAACCGCGCGCTGTTCGTCTCGGCGACCGGCATGGCTGCGCAGCAAAAGCAACTCGACGTCATCGCCGACAATCTTGCCAACGCCGACGTCGCCGGTTTCAAGAGCGCCCAAGCGACCTTTGCCGCCATTGGCGGGGGCGCCGAGCTCGGAACGTCGGTGACGGGGACGCGGGCAATTTTCGCGCAAGGCAAGCTCGAGCGATCGGGCGGTCCGTTCGATATCGCGATCGACGGCGCGGGATTCTTCCGCGTTGAGCGTGACGGCGAACGCGCTTATACGCGCGCCGGAGCCTTCTCGCGCTCGCCTGACGGTTCGCTGCGAGACGCCGATGGTTGGAAATTGCGCGGCGTCGACGTCCCGGCAGCGGCCGAAGCGATTTCGGTCGCGCCCGACGGCCGCGTCACCGCGCGAGTCGATGGACGTCGACAGCGCCTCGGCTCGATCGTTCTCGCACGCTTCGACGCACCCGAACGTTTGCGGCCCATCGGCTCGGCGCTTTTCGCCGCGACGAACGAGTCCGGAGCGGCGCACACGATATCGTCCGGAGGTGACCGCCAGCCGAAGCTTGCGTTTGGCATGCTCGAGAAGTCCAACGTGTCGATCATCGAGTCGATGATGGCAATTCTCGCCGCCCAACGCGCTTACGAAGCGAATTCTAAAGGAGTGCAGGCCGCCGATGAAATGTTGCGGATCGCGAACAACCTCCACCGTTCCTGAACTTCGCAGCGGCGAAGCTGCGGTTCCGCGCAGCCAATCCGCAGCTTCACGGAGCCGCGACGTCGCCGCTACGTTCGAAGCGCTGCTCATGAAATCGGCGTTCGGGCCGGTGTCCAGGGCGCTCGGTTTCTACGGCGATCTCGTGGTCGGGGAAGTTGCGCAGACGGTGGCGCGCGGCGAGCACGGCGGACTCGTCGACCGCCTCGTCGAGATGATCGACGACGCAAGTCCCACCGTGCGGGACAACGGACGATGACGATGCCGGAGCGTGAGGCGACGATCCGCGACTACCTGCCGCTGGTGCGCCAGATCGCGCGGCGCATGCAGCGCGTCGTGCCGGCCGCCGATCTCGACGATTTGATCGGCGACGGTTCGATCGGTCTGATTCGCGCCGTCGACACCTTCGATCACAGCCGCGGTACGACGCTCGAACTCTACGCGCGGCGCTTGATCGCGGGAGCGATGCTCAACGGATTGCGGCGCCAAGATCCGGTTTCCGAGCGAGTGCGGCGCACGATCCGTCGCGCCGAGGAGCGTCGCTACGCACTCGCGCAAGAGTTGGGCACCTTACCAGAATTCGTCGCCTTGGAACGAACGGACCCGTCACTCCGTCGGGCCCGGACGGCCGCGCATCGACAAGCCGCGCTCTCTCTCGACGTGCCGCTGTCCGGTGGCCGCGATGCCCTCGAAGATTGGAACGCCGACCCGTCCCGTACGGTGAGCGCTCGTGCGCGCCGGCGGGAACTCGACGCGGCGATCGCGCTGCTGCCGGAGCGCCAGCGCCGCATCCTGTGTTTGCACTATTCGCGCGACCTGACTCTGCATGCAATCGGCTTCGCGTTGCGCGTCTCGCCGCAACGAGTCTCGCAGCTTCACCTCGCGGCTCTCATCAAGTTGCGCCGCAGTGGGCTTGCGCCGTGAGCGCGAAGGTCGACCGCGAACTCACGACGGCGCTGCCCAATGCCGAGCCTGCATTGCTCGCGACGCAAAACGCGGTCGCGCCGATCGTCGACGACGGTGACGAGCGCTGGCGGCCATGCGCTGCCCGGCGATCATCCCGCCTGGATGAAGGATACGCTTTCGCTCTCACAACGCGCGCGCGCTCTCCTTGCAAGGGTCCGGCCGATTGCGATCAAGGTGGTCACCTGTTGGGATCACACGATACGTTCGATCGTGTGCAGTGGGCGCCGCATGTCGATCGACGCGAGCGGTTCGTATCGCATCGATTGAGATAACGCAACCGCCGACGAGTTGCTCGGCCGACGGCCGAACGCAACACATTCGGGCTGCATAATCTCTGGAAGCGTGCGGAAAGCTCGGTTGTATCGACCAGGCGGCATGCTGTGGAAAACGCAAGTCGCGAGTCGCCAATCCCTAAAAAGAGAAAGGGCGCGACCGTCGTTCTTGGGAAGGACTTCGTCCGAGTTTCGCTCGGCTTGATCTTTCGTTGCACGCGGAGTGCGTTCATGAGAGCGGCGGCGCGCCGCGCGATTGCGCGGACACGACTTCTACAACGCATTCGCGTCGTCCGACCGCGCCTCTTGTGGCTCGTCGCGCCCGCGGGCTGGGGCAAGACGACGTTTGCGAACGGTCTGCTCGCCAAGAGCGGCAACGGATCGCTGTGCGATTGCCGTGGAGTCGGCAACGTCGGAGAGTTTGCTCGCCGCCTTCTGGCTGGGCTCGATGACGCCGCCAGGGATGTGCGCGCGCTGCCGTTCCAACAATCCTTTTTCTTCGAGAGGGATCGGGGCGGCGCGCCGGACGGTGCCGTGCAGCGCTGGGCGCAAGACTGTGGACCGACGACGTTCGTCTTCGACAATGCCGAATGCTTGAGCGGCGAACCTGCGCTGCTCAGCTTTCTTGGCGCGTTGCTGCGACATCCGCACCCGACGCGGCGTGTCGTTATCGCGACGCGCGTCGCCCTCGATGTGGCGTCGAGCGGATTCGCACCGCCGAACGAAGTGCTGACGCTCGGCGCGCACGACCTGCGTTTCGACGACGCGGAAATTTCAAAGCTTTTCGGCGGCATGCTCGATGTTCCGAGCATCGAGCTGCGTCCCCAGCAACTCGTTGCGGTGCCTTTCGATCGCTACGCCGCCCATCATATTGCGCAGGCGACTGCGGGCTGGCCGATCGCCGTACTTCTGTTGGCTCGGGCGGCGCATGAGGGACGGTTGTCAGCGGCGCTGACCGAGATGCGTGAGTCGCCCTCTCCAGTGCTCGTCGATTACTTCAAGCGGGAAATCGTCGAGCGATCCGATGCGCGCGAGCAAGACGCACTGATCGCGGCGGCTACGTTCGAGAGCGCTGCAGCGGAATCTGCGCGCGGCATCGCTGCCGCCTGGGCGCTCCCCGGCACATTGAACCCGTCGCTGTGCACGACGCCTTTCATAGAGGCCGCCGTCAGCGAAGGCGGCCGCGCCGTCCTGCATCCGCTCCTTCGCACCCTCGTCGCTGCAGCGTATGGTGCGCGCGCGCGTTCCCTTGCGACCGAGCATGCTCGACGTCTCCGCGAGCGTGGTGAGTCCGCTGAGGCCGCGCGGTTGTACGTGTGGCTCGGTGATCCCGGCGCTGCGGCTGTCGCTTTGCGCGATTGCCCTCCGTTCTTGTGTGGAGCACTGGACCGCGACGTTGCAGAGGTTCTGGCCGGCATCGAAGGGGCGACGCTCGAACATCATCCTGTCCTCTGGTCGGCTGCGACGTTCGTGCGTCTCGGCACGACGGAATACGAGCGCTGGCTCGAGGAATGTCGCCGCATGTACGAGCGATTGCCGGCTGCCGGTAGCATGCGACGGAGACTAGGCGTGACATGTGCGTACGCCTACGCTGCCGGTGTACTCGGCCGCTTCGAGGAAGGCCATAGCGCGCTTGCGGCGTTGCTCGCGGGCGCAGCTGGGGCGAATCCGGTGGACCGCGACGCGGCGCGCGCATTCGCCACGCTGTGGTTCGCCGCATACGATCTGTGGCGCGGCGAACCGGTCGACCTCGAGCGGCTGCAGCGAACGATCGAGCCGCTGCTGGCAGACGCGGGATTGCGAACCCTGTGGACGTGCGAGGTGCTCGCGTTTCGCTGCCGCATGTACGGCGACCGATTCGGGGAACGCATCGCATTCGAAGCGGCGCAAGAAGCAGCGGCGCAGTGCGGTCTGCCTGCAGTTCGCGGCTTCGTTCGCAGCGATGTCGCCTTCAGCGCGTGGCTTGCGGGCGAGGACGACCGCTTCGAGCAGCTCCTTGCGGCCATGGAAGGGGACCCCGTCACATCCCGGTATGGCGACGCACGATTCCTTGTAGACTGTGCGCGGGGCCGGGGCGAAACAGCCGTGGCGCAGAACGTCACGCCGCGAAGGCGTTGCCACGCACACCTCATCGCCGCCGCCGTCGCGCGGGACCGCACGCGGGCAACGATCGGCGCCAGCGCGGCGCTCGAAGCCGCCGACGAGGCTCGTTCGGCGTTCCATCAGGTGATCGCGCGAGTTGCTCTGGCGCTCCTCGACGAGACGCGAACGGGACAACTGGTCGACGACGCGCTGCGTATCGCGAAAGAGCATCGCAACTTTGCGCTCGAAGCTGCGCTCGAATCGTTGCGCGCAAACAGTGCGAGCGCCACGATGCTGACGCCGCTGTGCAAACGCTTCGAACGGTTTCGTCACGAGCCGTCGACGCGCTTAGCGCTTTCACTCGCTTCGCTTACCGTATTCGATGCCGGTAACGCCGTCGCGCTGTCACCGCGAGAAACTGCGGTGCTCGTCCGGCTAGCGCTCGCGCCCGACCCCGTTTCGGCGCGGATGCTGAGCGCTGATCTTTGGCCCGTCGGTCGCGGCGCGGCAACGGCTGCGAAGGCGTGCGTTGCGAGGCTGCGCCAGAAGCTCGGTGACGGTGCAGTGCTCGAGTTGGGCCCCGGCTACGCGCTGGGACCCGACGTCAGCGTCGACCTCTTTGCAGCGGAACGCATGCTGCGCTCCACGGTTGCAGGGACGCCGGCGGCGGCCCGCGAGCGCTCGGTTCTCGAACGTTCGCGCATCCTTCTGCATCCTCGTTTTCCTGCGTACGGGCTCGCCTGGACGTGGTTCGCGCCCTATGCCGAGCGCGTCCGGACGGCTTATCGAGACACGGTTGTCGCTTTGGCCTCGGACGCGTTGTTGCGTGACGATTTGGGGGCCGCCGACGCCTATGCACAAGAGTTGCTGGCGCACGATCCCTGCGACGAACGCGGCTGCGAGATCGCGCTCGGCGCCGCTCGCCGCCGCGGTGATTCGAACGCGGCGCTGGCAGCCTTTCGCCGCTACGAAGCAGCGCTACGCAGCGAACTCGGCATCGCTCCTCCCGAGCGGCTACGCGTCCTCTTACGCGCCACCTTGCAGCATGCGCGCCGAGGCCTGCGCGTCGTCTAGAGGGAGGCCTTCGCCCGATCCGCCGCCTTAGACGAGGAGATTTTGGCCGGTCATTGCGGCGGGAGGGTCGAGCCCGAGCAAGGGCAGTAAGGTCGGCGCTAGGTCGCCGAGTTTACCGGCGTGCAGCGGGCCGATCCGCGGCTCGCGTGAGATAAGCACGAACGGCACGGGGTTAGTCGTGTGCGCGGTCAACGGGTTTCCGTCTTGGTCGAGCTTCGCTTCCGCGTTGCCGTGATCGGCCGTGATCGCCAGGATGCCGTCGGCTTCGAGGACGGCATGTTCGAGCCGTCCGAGCGCGACATCGAGGGTTTCGAGGCTCGAAACCGTCGCCGCCATCACGCCGGTATGGCCGACCATGTCGGCGTTCGCATAGTTGAGCACGATGAGATCGTGCAGCCGGTCACGCACGTCCTCGCAGGCCGCCGTCGTGATCTCTTCGGCGCGCATCTCCGGCGCGCGATCGTAAGTCGAAACGCTGCGGTCCGATGGGATCAGAATGCGGTCTTCATGTTCGAACACCGTTTCACGGCCGCCGTTGAAAAAGTACGTGACGTGCGCGTACTTTTCGGTTTCGGCGAGCCGCAGTTGCCGCAAGCCCGCGGCCGCGGCGATCTCGCCGAACGTGTCGGCTTGCGGGCGCGGCCCGAATAGGATCGGGTTCGTCATGTCTTCTTCGTAGCGGGTCATCGTCGCGAAGAACACGTCACCGTAGGTCGTGACCGGGAAGTGGGAAAACCGCGGGGCGGTGAAGGCGCGCGTAATCTGGCGTGCGCGATCGGGGCGGAAGTTGAAGAAGATTACGGCATCGCCGTCCTTGACGGGACGCGGGTCACCGATGATCGTCGGCGCGATGAACTCGTCGGTTTCACCGCGCGCGTAGGCATCGTGCAGCGCCCGGCGCGCGTTCGGCGCAGCGTGATCGGCGCGGCCGGCGGCGAGCGCGCGGTACGCGCGCTCAGTCCGTTCCCACCGCTTGTCACGATCCATCGCGTAATAGCGGCCCATCAAGGTCGCGATCGCACCGCTTTGGCCCACATTCGTTAGGCGCTCTTCGAGTGCGTCGATGTAAGGCCGCAGCGATGACGGCGGCACGTCGCGACCGTCTCCGAACGGATGCACGGCCAATCGAACGTCCGGCGCGGCCGCGTCGATCAGCGCGAAGAGATGCTCGATCGAACTGTGCACCCGACCGTCGGAAAGTAGGCCCATGAAGTGAAGCGTCCCATCATGCGCCTTGGCGTGCGCTATCGCTCGGCGCAGCGTCTGGTTGCGCGCGAACGTGCCGTCCGCGAGCGACTCATTGATGACGACGACGCCTTGCGGAACGACGCGACCGCTGCCGATGTTGATGTGGCCGACCTCGCTATTACCCATGACCCCGGGCGGCAGGCCGACGGCTTCGCCGCTCGCCTGCAACAACGTGTGGGGGTACGTCGCGAGCACGTGGTGCCAGTTCGGTAGCTCGGCCGCAGCGATCGCGTTCCCGTAGGAATCGTCGCTATGCCCCCAACCGTCGAAGATGGCGAGAACGAGAGGCCCTTTCCGGGCGCGCTGCGGCACGACTATGAGGCCATCGAAATTGGTCCCGTGACCGATGCTCCGATGATGTCAGGCGAGCGATGACCCGAGGGAGTCGAATCCATTACGCTTCGGCGCGCAGGCGCGCGCACCCGACGATCGCGGCGAAGCTTTCGGCGCACAGGCTTGCGCCGCCGATCAATCCGCCGTCGATGTTCGGCTGCGCGAGCAGCGCCGCCGCGTTTTCCGCTTTCATGCTTCCTCCGTACAGGATGCGCGCCGCAGCGAAGCCGTCAACGCATGCGCGAATCTCGCCCATGACCGCAGCGGCGCTTGCAGGGTCCTCACTCAGTCCGGAGCCGATCGCCCAAATCGGTTCGAACGCGACGACGCAGCGCGCCACGTCGCCCGCGCCGAGTCCTTCGAACGCGCGCTGCGTCTGCGTCGTGACCTTCTGCAACGTGCGGCCGGCGATGTGTTCGTCGTGCGTTTCTCCGACGGCCACGATGGGGATGAGGTCGTGCGCGAGCGCGGCACGAACCTTGCGCGCGATCGCTTCGTCGCTTTCGCCGCAGGCAGCGCGCCGTTCGGAGTGCCCCAGGATGACGTACGCGACACCGATCTCCTGCAGCATGACGGGCGAAATTTCTCCCGTGAACGGGCCGCTATCGCACTCGTGCATCGTTTGCGCAGCGAGCGCGATCGAAGAACCGCGCAGTTCTCCAGCAACCGCCGTCAGCGCCGTGAACGGCGGCGCGACGGCCACGTCGACGTCGCCCGGTAAAGCATGACTACGCAGCGCGTGCATGAGGCTGCGCGACTCGGCAATCGTCTCGTGCATCTTCCAGTTGCCGACGATGAGCGGACGGCGTGCGCTCATCGTGCGGCGTTCGCGGCCGAGGCCGACCGTTCGAGCGCGGCGACGCCGGGCAGCGTCTTGCCTTCGAGGAACTCGAGCGTCGCGCCGCCTCCGGTCGAGACGTGCGTCATCGCTTCGGCGAAGCCGAGCTCGTGCGCTGCGGCCGCGGCGTCACCGCCACCGACGACGCTCGTCGCTCCGGCGCGCGTCGCTGCAGCGATCGCTTGGCCGATCGTGCGGGTGCCGTTCCGGTACGGCGCCTTTTCGTAGACGCCCATCGGCCCGTTGAACACGATCGTCTTGGCTTCTCGCAACGTCGACGCATACCAAGCGGCTGTTTGCGGGCCGATGTCGAGGATCATCTCGTCTTCGATGTCGGAGAGCGGCACCACTTTGGCTTCGCCGTCGGCATCGAACGCCGGAGCAACGACCGCGTCGGTCGGCAAGTGAAATGCGACCCCGCGCAGCAGCGCCCGATCGAGAATTGCGCGCGCCGGTTCGAGGTCGGCGTCGCGCAAGCTCGTGCCGACGTTGAAGTCCTGCGCGGCCAAGAACGTATTGGCCATGCCGCCGCCGATCACAAAGGCGTCGACGCGTTCGATCAGATTCGTGAAGACGCCGACCTTGTCTTTGACCTTCGCGCCGCCGATCGCGCATACGAACGGCTTACGCGGGTTATGCGTCAGCTCAACCAGCGCGCGCAGTTCCGCTTCCATCAGAAATCCCGCACCCGCCGGAAGATACGCCGCGATGCCTTCGGTCGAAGCGTGGGCACGGTGTGCCGTCCCGAACGCATCGTTGACGTACGTGTCGCCGAGGGCCGCCAGCCGGCGCGCGAAGCCCGCGTCGTTCGCCTCTTCCTCGGCGTGAAAGCGCACGTTTTCGAGCAGGACGATGTCGCCGTCGCGCATGGCTTCGGTCGCAACTTCAGCGATCGGCCCGACGCAATCGGCCGCGAACGCGACCGGCAGGTCGAGCCGCCGCGACAGTTCGGCGGCGAGCGGGCGCAGCGACAGCGACGGCACGGCCTTGCCGTCGGGACGGCCCAGGTGCGAAAGCACGATCGTACGGGCACCGGCGTCATGCAGGTAGCGTAAAGTCGCCAGCGCAGCGACGATGCGCGTCGGATCGCCGACTTCGCCGTCTTTGAGCGGAACGTTGAGATCCTCGCGCACGATGACCCGCTTTCCGCGTACGTCGAGGTCGCGCAGCGTGCGAAAGGCCATCAGCGCGTAGCGCGAGCCACTAGGAGCCTGTCGGGCTTTGCCCGACTGGCGACGCTCGTCCGTGTCGGACGTATGACGGGCGGCTTGCATCGATTCGGCTTCGCCGAATCGTACGTGCGCCGCAAATGCGAGGATTCAACGCAGTTGAATCC
>JALYUD010000053.1 GCA_030853905.1 Vulcanimicrobiota bacterium | reverse complement strand
GGATTGCGATGTAGGCGGCAAGGAGGATCGCGACCCCAACCGCAAGCACTTCGTGTCCGCGCCGCAAGCGGTTGAAGTATCCGAAGGCCGCCAAGATGGCGAAGAGCACCAGAAACGACGCGTCGGCAACGCGCTTGTCCATCGCGCCGCGGACGACGTACTCCTCCGCGAAACTCCAGACCGGAAGCGCGAACAAGAGGCCGAAGAACCAGCGTCTGTTGCCGAAGTATCACTGCGGCAGTTCGATGACTCCGTTCTCGGTATGATGAGGGAGTACCAAGTCGCACAGGAGGTAGAGCGTAACGGGCGTCATGAGAACGATCACGAAGCCTGCGAAACTCCAAGAATGGACCGAGGCGAGACTGAACTCGGCCCACCAATGCTGTACGGTGATCACAAAAAGCAGTCCAGCCCACACGAGCGCCGGCCAATAGACTTTCACGCGCTCGCGCGCGTGCATCAATCGCGCAGACGCGCCGAGGAGATTCGCGAGCGCCAACCCCATGATGATCGAGAACAGGACGCTGAGATACTCAAAGGCCGTCATGGACGTTGGGTTCGACGGCCAAGGTTGAAACAGCCCACCGGTTACAGTCCGCGAGGACGAGCATAAGGTCAGTTTGCCGGTGAGAGTCCGGTCTGGGAAATCTAGGTCGTCACCGGGAGCGCAAGGCGTGCGCGAAGATAGAAAGGTGCGCGCGATACGCGCCATAGTCAAACGCGTCGGGATCACACCATGATCAGGCCCAAGCGAATTCCCTGTGCGACCGCTTCCGTACGACTTGCGGCCCCCAGTTTCGCGAAGATCGACGCGACATGGAATTTCACGGTATGTTCGGATATGTCCAACCGCGTTGCGACTGCCTTGTTGGCAGCGCCGCGGGCGAGCTCCCGCAGCACGTCCCGCTCGCGCCGCGTCAACGTCTCCGCGGAAGCTTTCGGCTCGCCGGGAATGGCGGCCGAGAAAGCGAACGCGCGCGGCTGCAAAGCGATGAGCCCCGCCGCGACCGCAGCTGTGGCCGCAGCGATTTGCTCCGGCGTTGCATCCTCGTAAAGGATCGCGTGCGGATCCCGGCCGCTGTCGAGACGTTCAGCTTCCCAAGCAGCGCGCGGATCGCTGACGAGCGTGACGCTTGGGACATGCACCGTTGCGCTGCCATTTTCGCTTTGCTCGATGACGACGTCGGGGTCGAACGTGGCGACGATGCGGGCAAGTTCGGAGGGCGAGGTTTCCGCCGTGAGTTCCAGCCGCGAATCAGCGCGTACGATTGCGGCGAGATCGGAGCGCATTACTGCTGAAGCAGCCGAAACGACGGTGCGAATCACGCGGCGCGCGCTGTACCCCGGCATGCGCTCGTCAAGAACGCGCGGACCGCGTCACTTGGGACGGCGTATGCATAGCCGCCGGCGACCATGCTGTTGATGCCGACGACGCGGCCGGATGCGTCGGCGAGCGGCCCGCCCGAGTTGCCGGGAGCGAGGGAGAGGCCGGCGACGACCCAGCGAGCGTTGCGGCGCTGCACGAGGCCGGCCGTTATCGCGCCGACGAGCCCGTGCGGATTCCCGACAGCTACGACGAGTTCGCCCCCGACTAACTCATCCGATCTGCGCACATCCACGACCCGCTGCGCCAAACCTGGAACATACAGCGCCGCCAAATCCCAGTCGGCTGCGCACGCGATCAGTTGCGCTCGCGTACGACCCGACTGCGATTCGACGATAGCGACCGTGCTGCCGCGAGCCGCGTGACCGCTGCTCCCGAGGACGTGCGCGTTTGTGAGGACCACGTCGCCGCGCCCCCACACGATGCCGGATCCCGAGCCGCGACCCGCGCCGTCGTGTACTTGGACGGTCGATTGCCGCAAGCGCGCGGCGACCGCCGCCAACTCGGCATTGACGTCACTCTTCATCGCGCGGCCGCTCCCCGACGGTGACGTGGACCTCGCGCGTTTCACCCCCGCCGCGCAACACGCGCACGATCTGATGGGAGCCGATGTCGATTCCGCTAAGCGCGCGCTGCAAATCGTCTCCGTCTTCGACCGTGACGTCGCCGAGCGCGAGCACGACGTCGCCGAGCAGGATCCCCGCGCCCTCCGCTGGGCCGCCGACCGCTACGTCGACGACCAACGCGGCCTGCCGTTGCGTCAAGCTCCGCGCGGCCCGCAGCGATTCGGGGACGCGCACGGTTTGCAATGCGACGCCCAAATAGCCGCGCCGCACGCGGCCGGCGGTCGTCAATTCGCGCACGATCCGTTCGAGCGTTGTCGTCGGCAAGGTCAGCGCCGTACGGCGCGACAAGCCCCACGTGTTCATGCCGATCAGGTCGCCCGTAGCATCGACGAGAGCACCGCCGGAAAGCCCCCGATAAACGTTGACATCGGGACGGATGAAGCGATCGACGTTTCCGCCGCGCCACGTACGCCACGGCCCGTCGAGCGAACTGATGATGCCGAAACTAGCGCCAGGCTCCCCGTCTTCGTCGCGTCCGACTGCGAGCACGAGGTTGCCGACCGCGAACCGGTGCGGATCGGCTCGCCTTGCGGGAGTCAGCGTGGTCGCTGTCTGCAAAACAGCGATGTCGGTCGACGGATCGCGCCCGACGAGATTCGCGCTGACCGTCGCGCCGCCCGCGGTCCGCAGCTCGATATCGTCCTCTCGTTCGAGCGCATGGTCGACGGTGACGAGATGATGCTCGTCCCACGCGATGCCGCTGGCATCGCGACGTGGATGCGCGTCGACGTACACGATCGACGCCCCGGCCGTCGCCACGGCCTCGGTCAGTTGCGCTGAAAGCACGGTAAGCGCATTCGTAGTAGCCATTTCCATGTCCGTAGTATGCCGCATGCCGCACCCGCTCGCATCCGCGATTTGGCTAGGGGCGTCGCGCTTGTACCTGCGGACTACGCGGCCGGCGGACGAAGTCCGACGGGCTCCTAACCTATGTCTTCACGCCTCTGCTGAACGCTGTTGCCGCGCGCGATGCGACGGTGGTGATCGCCGCGTCGACGCCGCCGCGTTTGGGGGCATGTTCGGTCAGGTGTTGCTGCCGTAGGACAGTGCCCGTGCAGTCGTACGCGGTCACGTCATATTCGACGTTGGCGCTCCCTTTCGCGTCGGGCGCGAGTGCTAAGGTACCGGAGTAAAATGTCGATGTGCCCGGATTGGCCGCGCATAGGTCCTTGGCATGCGTCGCAACCGTTTGCGCATTGACGGGGAGCGCCGCACTGCGAATTCCGGCCTTGGAGAGCGCGGCGACGAGCGCGTCGGTCGCGCGCAGGCGCTCATCGTCGCTCGCGCTACCGCCCGTCGCAATCACTAATGCGCGCGCGCCGGCTGCGGCGGAACTGCCGGCCGCGGACGAAGCTGCGACGGTCGCCGTGCCGGACGAAGTCCGCGAGGCCGCAGCCGGCGCCAGCGGCGCGGCCGTCGCTTTCGGTGCCGCCTTCGTGCCCTTGTGGTGTGCCAGCAAATTGCTGAGGTTGAAGCCGACGCCGTTCTTCGCACCGGGCGTCGGGGAAGGCGAAGGGGGCGGCGGTGCGTCGAGTGACGCTAGGGCGCGGCCGGCATGCCCGACGATCGCCGCACTGATGTCATCCGCGTTGCCGACCGCGTCGCCGAAGGTGCGCGCCATCTGACTGGAACTGTAGACGATCGTGCCCGACGTCGTCGAGACGACCTGCACGATGATCGAAACCTCGGCCCCGACCGGCGCGAGGAAGCCCGTCACATAATAATCCGCGCCTGCTTTTTGGGCGGCGCTCAAGTAGTCGGGCCGCTGCGTCCCGGGCGTGTCCGGCTTGATGGTAAGGCCGCCCAGTTGCGCCAGCCGCGCCGCGAGCAGGGCGGCGATCTCCGGACCCGCTTGGGTCTTGGCGAGCTCGCCCGACGTGGTCAGCGGATAGACGACGACGACGGGCGTCGTGTACCCGCTGGGCGCGGCGCCGAAGAGCGGCAGCGCGAGCGTCAGAGACAACAACCAGAAGCGCATGAAAGAAAAGGACACTGTACCACCGTACTTCGGCACGCCGCGCCGCGAGTCCGTCGCTTGGCGCCTGGGCCGCATACGGTAACGAACGAAGCGGGTGACGCCTCTGGTTCCAACGGGCAGTCGCCGCCCCAACGCCGAAGCTCGTAGCGGCATGCGCGTCGTCTGCATCGGTGGCGGTCCCGCGGGGTTATTCTTCGCGATCCTGATGAAGAAGGCGAAACCGCAGGCGCGGATCGCCGTTCTCGAACGCAACGCGCCCGGCGAAACCTTCGGCTGGGGTGTCGTCTTCTCCGATGCGACGCTCGGCAACATCGCCGCCGCCGACCCGCCGACCTACGAGCGAATTGTGCGCGACTTCGTCGCGTGGGATGCGATCGACGTTAATTTCCGTGGACGACGCATGCGTGCCGAAGGACAAGGCTTCGCCGGAATCGCGCGCAAGCGGCTTCTGCACATTCTCCACGAACGCGCGGCTGAACTCGGCGTCGACTTGCGCTTCGGAGCCGACGCGAGCGAAGCGGACGAGCGCGACGCCGACGTCGTCGTGATCGCCGACGGAGCGAATAGCGTGGTGCGGCGGCGGCATGCGGCCGCCTTCGGCACGATCGCCGAAGCGCGCCGTTGCCGTTACGTCTGGCTCGGGACGCACCAGCGCTTCGACGCCTTCACCTTCGCTTTCGAAGAGACGCCGCAGGGCTGGTTTGCCATGCACGCCTATCAATTCGATGCGACGACGGGAACCGTGATCGTCGAGTGCCCGCAAGAGACCTGGCGCGAAGCGGGCCTCGACCGGATGACTGCGGCCGAGTCGCTCGCCTTCTGCGAACGCCTCTTCGCCGCATATCTCGGCGGCCACCACCTCCTTTCCAACGCCGCGCACCTCGCCAACCCATGGCTCGTGTTCTCACAGATATCGAACGCGCGTTGGCACGACGGAAACCGGGTGCTGCTCGGCGACGCGGCGCACACCGCGCACTTCTCGATCGGTTCGGGCACGAAACTCGCGCTTGAGGACGCGATCGCGCTCGCGCGCGCGCTCGACCGGTATCCCGCGCGCGATGCGGCGTTCGAGGCGTACGAAGCCGAACGGCGCGTCGAAGTACTACGGCTGCAGAACGCTGCTCGCAACAGCACTGAGTGGTTCGAAAACGTCGCACGCTACGCCGGCCTCGAGCCGGAGCAATTCGCCTACAGTCTGCTGACGCGCAGCCAACGCCTGACCCACGACAATCTGCGCTTGCGCGACCGTGCGTACATCGACGAGATCGAACGCTGGCTCGCACAGCGCGCCGGCGCGAGCGCGACCGTTCCGCCGATGTTTCTGCCGCTGCGTCTGCGCGAGTTGGCGCTGCCCAATCGCGTCGTCGTCTCACCGATGGCGATGTACAGCTGCACCGACGGCACACCGAACGATTTCTATCTCGTCCACCTCGGAGCGCGCGCGCAAGGCGGCGCGGGCCTGGTCTTCACCGAGATGACGTGTGTCGCCGCCGACGGGCGCATCTCGCCCGGTTGCGCGGGGATGTATGCGCCCGAGCATGTCGCCGCGTGGAAGCGGATCGTCGATTTCGTGCACACCTACACGCCGGCGAAGATCGCCTTGCAGCTCGGGCACGCCGGGCCCAAGGGCTCGACGCAGCGCGGTTGGGAGGAAGCCGACGAACCGCTGCTGGCCGGAAATTGGCCGCTGATCGCGCCGTCCGCATTGCCCTTCGGCGAACGCAACCAAGTCCCGCAGGAGATGTCGCGCGACGATATGGAGCGCGTCAAGGCGCAGTTCGTGCGGGCCGCCGCGATGGGTTTGGAAGCGGGTTTCGATCTGCTCGAGCTGCATTGCGCGCACGGCTACTTACTTTCAAGCTTCATCACGCCGCTGTGCAACCAGCGTTCGGACGACTACGGCGGCAACCTCGCGAACCGGCTCCGCTATCCGCTCGAAGTGTTTGCGGCCTTGCGCGAAACGTGGCCGGAAGAGCGTCCGATGTCGGTGCGCATCTCGGCAACCGATTGGGTCGAGGGCGGCATCGAACCAGCCGACGCCGTCGAGGTCGCGCGCGCCTTCGCGGCCGCCGGTGCCGATCTGATCGACGTCTCCGCCGGCCAAACGTCGCGCCGCGCGAAGCCCGTGTACGGCCGACTCTTCCAAACGCCGTTCTCCGATCGCATCCGCAACGAGCTCGGCGTTCGCACGATGGCCGTCGGTAACGTGACCGATCTCGATCAGATCAACAGCATCATCGCATCGGGCCGCGCCGATCTCGTGGCGCTCGCTCGTCCGCACCTCGCCGATCCGTACTTCGCCTTGCACGCCGCCGCGCAACTCGGTTATGAAGCCCAGTGGTGGCCCGAGCAGTACTTGACCGGCCGTGACCAGTATGTGCGCACGTTGCGCCGCGGATCCGAAGCGACCGAAACCGCGGAGGTCACGCGATGACGCATGCGCTGATCACCGGCGGCGGTCGCGGTATCGGCGCGGCGATCGCAACCGCACTAGCCGCCGACGGTGCCCGCATCACGTTGCTCGGCCGCGACGGCGCCGTGCTCGAACGGCACGCCGCCGCGCTGCCGCGCAGCGCGCGCGCGCTTCCGATCGTCGCCGACGTCACCGACGAAGCGGCGATCGGCGCCGCGTTCGACGCGGCCCGCGTCAAGCACGGCGAGATCGACGTGCTCGTCAACAACGCAGGCTCTGCGCTCGCCCGTCCGTTCACGAAAACCGACCGCGCCGTGTGGGACGCGATGCTGAGCGTCAATCTTACCGGTACCTACATCTGCTGCCGCGCGGCCGTGCCCGCGATGCTGGCCGCCCGGGGCGGCCGCATCGTCAACGTCGCAAGCACCGCCGGCCTCGCCGGAGCCGCATACATTGCAGCTTACGCGGCCGCCAAAGCGGGCGTCGTCGGGCTGACCCGCGCGCTCGCCGCGGAACTTGCGCCGCGCGGCATCACCGTAAACGCAGTCTGTCCCGGCTACACCCAAACCGCGATGCTGGACCGCAGTCTCGATGACATCGTCGCAGCGACGGGCCGCACGCGCGACGCCGCCGCCGCCGCACTCCTGGAGCACAATCCGCTCGGCCGTTTCGTGCGTCCCGAAGAAGTCGCCGAAACGGTCGCGTGGCTATGCAGCCCCGCCGCCGGCGCAATCACCGGCCAAGCAATCGCCGTCGATGGCGGCGAAACCTTACGCTGAAGCAGCGGTTGCGGTAACGAGCGTAATTGCGCGGCGCACGTCCGGCGTCGATTCAGCGCAACAAACGTTCGGATCCCGCGCTTCACGTTGTCCTGGCTGATGCTTCAATTTGTGGAGCGCGAGCTTCAGCGCGCGCGTTTGACGTCGCTCGGGGTGATGAGGGGTGCGTTGTTTCCCCAGGATGTGCGCTCGTGGTCGATGATTGCCGCGATGTCGCTGTCGCTCAGTTGCGCGAACGACGGCATCTGGCCCGCGTACGTCGTACCGCCGATCGCCTTCCCGTGTAAGCCGTGCAGCACCGTTACGATCTGCTCTTTCGGGTCTTTCGCCGTGACGACGGAATCGTGGACCAGCGGCGGAAAGACGCTCGGCGTGCCGGCGCCGGCGGCGCCGTGGCACGACGCACAGTTGTTCCCGTAAAGCTGCGGACCGGTTTTCCCATAATCGAATCCGGCTGCCGCGCCGTGCCCGCTGTACGACGGCCTCGTGTTCGCAGCCAGGGGTGCGTTCGCTGCGGCGACGGGGTTGCGCTCGTACGTCGGCGTTGCGGCGAACGACGCCGGTGTCGGAAATTCGGCGATACCGTACCACGCGGCCCAAGCGGCAATCAACGCGGCCACGACCCACGTCCACACCGGAATCGGCCCGCTCGACTCCGCCCGAACGGGATCGAACGGCTCGCTTCCGCCGAACGCGTTGACGTCGATCGCGACGTCGCCGCTGACGCGTTCGTTCGCCCGCAAACCGGTCACCGTGATACCGGGTCCGTTCTGGACGACGAACGGGACCGTGCGCACGCCGACGTTGCCGACCGCGTCGCGCGCCCGGATGTTCAACACGTGATTGCCGTCGTCGAGCGTGCGGGTGTCGAGATGCACGGTCGCCGGCGGCCGGTAGCGTGCGAACGGTTCGCTCGCATCGTCGAGATACAGGCTCACCGCGACCGCGTTTTCTAGATCGAGATCTTCGGGCTGCGACATCAGCGATCGTCCTTGAAGATCAAATTTTTGGGATGCCGCGGATCGTGCTCGCCGGGCGAGATTGAAACGTACAATGCGAACGCGATCGCGCACAACGTCAGCACCGTCCCGACGACGACGATCGCGATACCGATCGGATCGCCGTGGACCGGCGGCGTCATCATGCCGTCGTTCATGGCGTCGCTTGCGGCAGCGGTGCTTGTTTGAGTTCTTTGAGATACGCGACCAGGTCGAGCGCTTCGGATCTCGCGACGACGACTTTACCCGGCGGTGCGTAACCGGGCGGAACCGCAACGACGACGTCGCCCGCAGCGGAACGACCCTTAACGACGAACAGCCACTTGTACGCGGGCATGATCGAGCCCGATACGAGCGCGCGCGGCTCGTACAGGTGAATCTCTTGCCAGACGCCGCTGGGCTGACGCGCACCGATGTTGCTGAGGTCTGGACCGTTGCGGTGATCGCCGAGCAGTTCGGGCGTCGAATAGGCGTAATCGCCGGCGGTCGACGGACGTCCGTACACGTGATCCTGCGCCAGCGGCCGCACGTTCTGCGTATGGCAGTACGCGCAGCCTTCGGCGACGTACACGCCGCGGCCGCGCTGCGCTTGCGCGCTGAAGGGGACGACGCCGGGTCCGGGACGGGTCCGCGAGAGCACTGCTCCGGGCACCACGCCCATCACAACGGCGAGCGCACCGTAGACGGCTGCGGCGCTCACCACGAGGATTCTCACGTCGTTCATGCCGCCGGGGCGCCGCTCGGGCGGCCGCGTCACGCTCATGCCGGCGCCCCGGCCGGTAGCGGCGGTTGCGCGACGGCCGTCGCCGTCTGCGGTCCCAAGGTCATCTTCCACACGTTGTACGCGAAGATGCAGTGCGCCGCGAACATCATCGCCCCGGAAACCGCGCGTGCCTCCCAATATGGCGCGGCCGCTTCGACCGAAGCGATGAACGGATCGCCGCCGGCCCACGTCAGCCCCTGCAACGTGCCGGCGATCGACAGCACGCCGACGTAGATCGTCACGCCCAGGAAGGCGAGCCAAAAGTGCAGCCCGCAGGCCAGGCGCGACGGTTCTTTGCCGGTCGCGCGCGGCAGCAGCCCGTAGATGCCGCCCCACGCGATGAACGTGATGAAGCCGTACATCGTCAGATGCGAATGGCCGATCGTAAAGTTGGTAAAGTGCCAAAGCGCCTGCAGACTGCGCAGCGCCTCGACGGTCCCTTGCGTCGAACCGAGAAAGTAATACAGCACGCCGACCCATATGAAAGGCAGCGCGTACGAACGACGGATGGTCGCCCAGCGCCCGCGCATCGTCAACCAGAAATTGCCGCTGCCTGCCCACACCGGCACGAGCATGCCGACGCTGAAGACGATGGCGAGCGTTTGCAGCCACCACGGCAGCGGCGTGAACTCGAAGTGGTGCGATCCGATGATCGGGTAGAAGACGAGGTTCGTCCAGAACCCGAGCACGCCGAGCGCATAGGAGTAGATCGGCCGGTTCAGGAGCTTGGGCAGCGCGTAGTATGTGATGCCGAGCGCCAGAAACGTGAACCACATGCCGACGGCGTTGTGCATGTAGAAGCCCTGCACGGCGACCTGTCCGAGCCCGTGCTGATACCACGGAAGGGCGGCCGTAATGCCGAGGATCGTCGTGAAGATGAAACCGCCGATCGTGTACCAGTTGGAGATGTATATCTCGCGCTCGACGCGGCTGGCCACCGTCGCGACGACGACGATGCCGCTCAGGACGACG
>JALYUD010000024.1 GCA_030853905.1 Vulcanimicrobiota bacterium | reverse complement strand
GAACATCGCTTCGTCGCCTTGTTTTGAGCGCCGGTTGACGGCGATCGAAAACGAGGTGACGGCGTTGCCGGACTGGACGTAGCGGATTTCGGGGTTCTTAGTGAGACGTCCGACCAGGACGATGTGGTTGTAGCTGCCGGCCATGGCGGTCCTCCGGAATCAGGCGTTGAGATTGATGACGAGCTGGCGCATGACATCATCGTTGAGACGAAGTTGGCGCTCGAGTTCCTTGGCCTGGGCGGCATCACTCTGGAATTTCATGACGACGTAGTAGCCCTCGCGCACGTCGTTGATCTCGTAGGCGAGGCGGCGTTTGCCCATCTTCTCGATGTCGCCCGGCGAACCGCCACCCTTGCGCAGCCCTTCGGCGAACGCTTCGATGCGGGTGTCGACTTCGGTCTCTTCGAGGTTGGGGCGTACGATGTAAGTCACTTCATAATCGGTCATCAGAAATTGATCCCTCTTCGGACGCCGCAGCTAAGAGGCCGCGGACGGCTCAGGCGAGCAGTGGGAATCGTGGAGTCGCCCCGCACGAGTCGGCCGGCGGCTTCAAGCCGGTCGGAAAACTCGCCTAGTCTATCACGCCGAAAGCGGGCCCGACAAGGCCGATCCGACGCGCGGACCGATTCATTATCGTTTCACCAGCGGGTTCTTCTCGGCGAAGGCGCCGTGGGGATTCGGTTTCACCCAGACGATCAGGTCCCAGATCGTGGGGAAGTCGAAGATCGTCGCCACATCGTTCGTGCGCACGACCCTGTGCATGTTCACAAGCGTTCGCGCCGATGGATGGTGGACGTTGCCGCCGGCGGCAGCGAACGTCGGCTCCATGACATACTTGTCGTAGGTCAGTTTACCGCTGCGAGGGTCTCTGGCGACGTAATGGATGTGCCCGTCGAACTCGTACCAACGTCCCGGATTGATGCCCCAGCGCCTTGGTCGCGCGTTGGTCGTTTTGAGAACGGAGAAGTCTGCGCCGAGCAGATTGCCCTTCGTGTCATACCAGAGCTGGCTCGGATGCCGGCTGTCGGTTGACTGCCAATGCTGGTCCGCATAACTGATCGCGCCGGTTTCGTCTTCACCCGTGTAACGCACGTAACCGGCCTTCTCCGCATCCGCCGCCCTGGAAAAGCGTTTCATCAGGTCGGCTTGAATCGACCGCACGAACTTCGTCTCAGCTGCGCTTTGAGGTCCGGTGTACGAGGGCGACCGGTCGGCACGCGCTGCCAGCGGTAAGGCGAACGCGGCCGTAACGCAGATGATGGCAAGCGGTCTGGGCATCGAAGCACTCCTCTCGGGCGGGTCCTGCTAACCGCTGGCCCGCGCCTCACGTTTGGTAACACGGTAGACGGCGCGTACGTCGCGCAACGTGCGCAGCTTTTCGAGGACGCGGTGGAGGTGGGCGAGATCATTGATCTGTAAGGTTAGGCCGATCAACGCGCTGTCGCGCTTGACGCGCGCAGTGACGGACGAAGCGCTCGTCTTATATTCGGCGCAAACGCCCATCACGTCTTGTAAGAGGCCGGGCCGATCGAGCGCATCGACTTCCACGTCGACGGCGTGGGTGTTATTTGCGACGCTGCTCCACGAGGCTTCGAGAATGCGTTCGGGCGTCGCGGACATGTAGGCGACGTTGGGGCAGTCGGAGCGGTGCACGGAAACGCCCTTGCCGATCGTCACGTAGCCCATGATCGGATCGCCCGGCACGGGACTGCAGCATTTCGAGAGCCGGACGAGCACGTCGTCGACGTCGGCGATGCGGATGCCGCTCGAACTGCGGACCGGGCGGCGCGACGGCGCGGGCATCCGCTTCATCGCCGCGAGGTCGATCAGGTTCGACGCCTTGTTTTCGTCGCGCAGGCGCGTGACGACGGAGGGCGCCGACGCATCGCCAAAACCAATCGCCGCGAAGAGGTCGGCGGCGCTTGCGTAATTCATGCGCTTGGCGATCCGCTCGATCATTTCGCCGCGGGAAAGATCGGGACGCATCCGCTCGCGCGCGAGTTCGCGTTCGAGCGCCTCCTGACCGATGACGACGTTCTCGTCTTTGCGTTCCTTGCGGAACCACTGCTTGATCTTATGCTTCGCGCTCGAGGTCCGCACGATCGAAAGCCAATCGAGCGACGGCCGCGCACTCTTGTTGACGAGCACTTCGCAGATGTCGCCGTTCTTCGTTTGATAGTCGAGCGGAACGATTTTACCGTTGATCTTGGCGCCGACGCAGTGGTTGCCGACGTCCGTGTGAACTTGATAGGCGAAATCGAGCGGCGTCGCGCCGGCGGGCAGCGAATACACGTCGCCCTTCGGCGAAAAAATGAAGACCTGGTTCTCGAAGAGATCGAGCTTGAGGTTCTCCATGAACGCGTGCGAATCGCTCATGTCGTGCTGCCACTCGAGCAGCGAACGCAGCCAGGTCAGTTTATGATCGAAGGCGTCGAGTTTTCCGCCCTCCTTGTAGCGCCAGTGGGCCGCGATTCCGTATTCGCTCGTGCGGTGCATCTCGCGCGTGCGAATCTGAATCTCGAGCGCATCGCCGCCCGGGCCGACGACCGTCGTATGCAGCGACTGATACATGTTGGGCTTGGGCATTGCGATGTAGTCTTTGAAGCGTCCGGGAATCGGCTTCCACACCGAATGGACGATCCCTAAGGTCGCGTAGCAATCCTTGACGGTCTCCACGATGACGCGGATGGCGGTCAGATCGTAGATCGTCGAGAAATCGCGGCCCGTCTTCATCTTCGTGTAGATCGAATAGAAGTGTTTGGGCCGGCCCGTCACTTCGGCGGCGATGCCGAGACTTTGAAACTGGCGGTGGAGGAGAGCGACGACTTCGGCAGCGGCCTGCTCGCGCGCTTCGCGTTTCTTGGCAACGCGTTCGGCGATGTCGCGATAGGCTTCGGGGTCGAGATAGCGCAGCGCAAGGTCCTCGAGATCCCACTTGATCTTCCAGATGCCCAGACGGTGCGCGATCGGTGCGTATATCTCAAGCGTTTCGCGCGCGATCGTCTGCTGCTTGGCCACTGGCAGACTGTACAAGGTGCGCATGTTGTGCAGCCGGTCGGCAAGCTTGATGATGATGACGCGGATATCTTTGGCCATCGCCATGAACATCTTGCGCAAGTTTTCGACTTGCGCGTCTTCCTTGGACTGATAGGGAATGCGCGTCAGTTTGGTGACGCCTTCGACCAGCTGCGCGATCTCCGGGCCGAAGCGCTCGGCGACCTCTTCGGTCGTGACGGACGTATCCTCGACGACGTCGTGCAGGATCGCTGCCGCGATCGTGGCGCGGTCCATCTCCATCTCGGCGAGAGAAAGCGCCACCGCCAGGGGATGGGCGATGTAGCCCTCACCCGAAGCCCGCCGCTGATTGCCGTGCGCCGCGTCCGCCGTCGCGTAGACCGCGCGTAACCATTCCGCTTCCAACGTCGGATCGTACGACTGGACCTTTGCGATCAACTCTTGGAGCGGCGGCGTCGGCATCGGTCCTTCCATGATGCCATAGAGCAACGCCGCGTGTCGAGCGGCACTGATAAATCGGTTATGTCGAAAACATCAGTACCGGACGAATGTCGTCACATCGTAACCGGCGAGCGCCGCACGGCCACCGAGCTCGGGCAGTTCGATGAGGAAGGCAAACCCGACGACCTCGGCGCCGAGGCGGGCGAGGAGGCGACCCGTTGCGGCGGCGGTCCCGCCGGTGGCGAGCAGATCGTCGACGACGCCGACGCGCTGACCGCATCCGACCGCATCCTCATGGATTTCCAGTGAATTCGTGCCATATTCCAGCGCGTACGATTCCACGTGCGTCCGGCCGGGCAATTTGCCCGGCTTGCGCACCGGGATGAAACCAGTGCCCAAGCGATAGGCGAGGGGCGCTCCGAGCATGTAGCCGCGCGCCTCAATCGCCACGACGTAATCGAGGCGTTCTTTTTCGAAGCGTTCGGCGAAACGGTCGACGACTGCGCGAAATCCGGTTGCATCTTTCAGCAACGGCGTAATATCGCGAAACTGAATTCCGGGGATCGGAAAGTCGGGAATGACCCGGATGAGCGATTCGGCAGCCACGTCCGGCGCCGTTCGGTTCGGTGGCGCGGGGGCCTGGTTGATGCGATTGCGACGAAATTCGTCGAATTCAGGTGCGGCCGATGCGCGCTTCGCGCAGCGCGCAAGAAACGGCCCTTCGAGCGTGAACGTTCCTTCATAATGACCGTGCGAACCGCCGATGGACGGCGCGAGCCACGCGCGTACCCGCGACGTTTCGCAATCGCGCTCGGGGTCGCCGTCGTCTTGCACGCAATCGGCGTGGCGTTGATTCCGCCCGGCACAAAGCCGCCGCCGCCCGAGCACGTCGTGACGGAGACGATCGCTCTGGTTCGCCGTACCCCGCCGCCGACGCCGCGCCCGACGCGACCACCGCCCACGCCCCGCCCGCGCATTAACGTCACCTCACCGCCGCACCCAACGCTGGCACCTCGCGCCGTCGTTCGCAATCCGGCGCCCAAAGCGGCGGCGACTCCGCTGCGTCGCCTCGGCGGCGCAGCGGCGCATATGAAGGTCGCGATCGTGCCGCCTCACATCATCGCGAAGTCGGAACACCGCTCGCTCGCAGAAGGGGTCCACGCCGGGCAACAAAACGGCGGCAGCGGAACGGGGGCCGGCGCCGGCGCGGGAAGCGGCGGGCTCGGCGGCACGGGCAGCGGGACCGGCGGCAACGGAAACGGCACGGCCGGCGCAACGAACGCGGGACCATGCGGCGACGTCTTCCTGCTACCAGCGACCGTCAGTTACCGCCCCGATGGGACCGTCGTGCAGGACGTGCTCGCGAAGGTCATTCTCGGCGACGGCCGCGTCGAGGTCGGCGCGTTTCCGTATCCGTTCGTGTATTCCGCCGAAAAGCTCAATCCGTTCACGCATGAGGCGGCCACGCTGCCCGGACATACGATCCCGGTCCAATTGCCGCCGCCCGGTAGCGATATCGCGGCAGCGCCCAAAGCCGTGCAGATCGCTCTGCAGTACACCAACCCCGCGACCGGCACAACGACCTTACCGCAATGCGGCGCGCCCCCGCAGCCGGCCGGCTAGTGCTAGCAGCCGAAACGTCGGACCGATTTCTAGTCCCCGTGACTCCTCGCAAGAACCTGACACCACTTGGAATGCATGAGGCGCCGCTGTGCCCTGTCGCGGCACGTTACGGTAGGTGTCCCGGCGGCTCATATTTCACGACGATGCCGTGGATTTTCTCGGCTTCGCGTGCGAAGGACTCGCGGGGTTCGGCATGATGCCGCGAGTTCTTCCGCACCCGGTTTCGCCGCTCGCGTTTCAGCTCTCTCGCGAACTCGACGGCCATGGGAGGGGGCCACACATTTTGCAGACCTTGCTTACCCGTTGCGGCGGTGCCGCGCGTAGGCTTGATAGCCGGTGCCGTACCCGTTGGACCCGTAAGACGGGCCTTGGCCATAGCCGTTAGGCCCGTACGCCGTGCCGTAGCCATTGGTAGTGATCGAACAATACTGCCCGTTGCATGCGACTTGCTGACCGTTCCGCGTCGATGCGGCGCCGTCGGCCTTCGCCGGCGCAATCGTCGCGGCACCCAGTGCGGCCGTCAAGGCCGCGGCGGTGAGGGTTATCGGTAGTTTCATGGGCGTACTCCTTCGTGTTCCGCGGCGGTCGCCGCGCTATTTTTTCGGTCTGTTTTCGTGGGATCCGGAAAGGGGCGATGCCACCGTCGATGCACGTAATCGTACGCGAGCACGTTGGAAGTATGCTGGTGGTCACCTAAAGGTTTGGTGAGTGCTTCGGCGATGCGGCTTCGCGTCGTTGAGAACGTAAGGCGAAGCCGTCGCAGCGCGAATCGATCGAGGGGCCGGCGGCAAGCTAGTCGGAGTCGTCCGGCAGACTACGACGGCCGGCTTGGGCGAAGCCGCAAGCCGTGACGGACTCGGTCAAACCGAATCCTTAGTGCCGAGCTCCATCGTTGCCGTTGTGATCGTCTTTGTCGTTGTGATTCTTATTGTTGTGATTCTTGCCCCAGTGTTTGTTGTTGTCGTCGCGACCATCCGGCCTGCGACGGTCGTCGCGATCCCAGCGACCGTTGTTCCGGCCGTAGCCATTGCGATTGCCGTTGCCGTTACCGTTGCCATAGCCGTTGTCGTTACCGTAGCCGCCGTAGCCATAGCCATTGACGTCGATCTCGCCGGCATTGATCGCGCCATTGCCTCCCGGCGCGCCGGTCACGGAAATGCGCTGTCCCGCTTGCAGCGATGTGCCTCGGGGGTTGATGATCGTACCGTTTTCCAAGAAGATGTTGCGGCCGTCGGTAAGCCGGATGTCCCCGCCGTTGACCGAAGCGATGACGCCCGAGGTTTGCCGGCCGCCTTGGTTTCCGTAGCCACCGTTACGGCCGTTTCCGTAACCTGACCAGCCACCGCCGCTATACTGCGCTAGCGCTGCTGCGGGCAACGACGCAGCGGCGATCAAAAGCGCCGTCGCGACACCGTGTTGTAGTTTCATCGTGATTCCTTTCTTACGCGTTGGTGTAACGAAGAACGGCGTTCGGCTGCGGCAAGTGCTGGGGTGACTCTGTGATTAGCGCCCCCTACCCGGAGGGGCAACCCGCGCCTCAACCACGCCTTGTGGGGTAGCGAACCGCAGCCGCAGTCGCGATAAGGCTCGCGACACACTCGGCGTCGGAGGCTATAGGCATGGTAAGTTCGGTTTCCACGGAGCGCCCCGCGCGGGCGCTCGAGTTCGGCATGTATCGCGACGGCGATAATAATCTCGACGACATCCAGTCCGCGACGATCGCGCAAGCGGTACAGACGAGCCGGCGCGATCCCACCATCGAGTTTACCGTCGAAGATACGACGGCACGCGGCGGCTTCGAACCGGCGCACGTCTTACGAACGGAGTCGTATACGATCGCGGGCGGCGCGATTTCGAAACACGTTGCCATCGATGAACCGCACGACATGTCGGCGCGCTCCGACCTCGCAACGTTCGTCGATCACGTTCTCGACGACGCGCAGAAATCGAGCACCGAGGCGACGTGGATCGATCTCGTCGATCACGGCGGCGGCGACGGAGGCGGTCTGCAATCGACGCACAGCGCCGAAGGCATCATGCGCGAGGACGACATCGCGGGCGCGATCGCCGACGGCGTCGCGCTGCACGCGAAGGAGCATCCCGAAGATGCGAACCGCAAGGTCGACGGCATCGTCGCCAATCAATGTTTGATGGCGACGGTCGGCTTTTCATCCGCGCTGTCGCATGCGGGCGTGGCGTTCTTGGCGGCTTCGCCCGAAACGATGCTTGCCCCGGGAGTTCCCTCGCAGGTCGCGCACGACATCGCAAGCCATATCGGCGCTCCGGCCGCGATGGCGAACGCGGTCGTGAAGACGACGATGGATGAGACGTACGGCGCGGGCGGCATCGGATCGTTCGGGCCGGCAGCCGCGTTTGACGTGATCGACCTCGATCCGGCGAAAACCGCCGCGGTCGCGACGGCGGTGCGCATGCTCGACTCGTCGCTCGTCGGCGCGGCCGGCGATCCGACCGAGCGCGCCGCGATCCGCAACGATGCCAAAGCCGTCGACGGCATGGTGCGCTTCCCCGACGGAAAAGGGCTGCCGTGGCGCGCCGACCGCCCCGCGATCGCGCTGTACCGCACGTTCGCCGAGGACGGACGGCTGGGGTCGAACGTACGCGCGGCCGCACTTCATGCCGCCGACGCAATCGCCGATACCGTACTTGCACACCGCGAGAGCGATGATTTCGCGCCGTTCAACGACGCGGATTATTCCGATGCCTACGGCCCGACGGTGCGCTTTCCCGTCGATCGGAAGCAGGTGGACACATGGGCGCCCCAGATCAGCGAAACCGACAACGCCTTCTACAAGAGCGTTGGAGCGGCGGCGCTCTCGAAAGTGATCGCTTAACGCAAGACTCGCCGTGTGCCGAACGAACGGGCGCCATCGTGCGCTATCTCGACAACGGCGGCGTCTCGCTGGCACTCGAAACGCGGGGCTCCGGACGGCATCGTCTCCTCTTCGTCCACGGCTGGATCAGTTCGCGCCGGATCTTTTACGAGGTGACGGCGCGGCTCGATCCCGCGCGCTACACGTCGCATCTGCTCGACCTCCGCGGCGCGGGCTTGTCCGACCGGCCGACCGAGGGACACGATCTCGACGGGTATGCGAGCGATCTGCGAACCGCACTCGAGGCGGTCGGCGGACCGGTCGATCTCATAGCGCATTCGATGGGCGGCAAGGTCGCGCAATACGTCGCGCTCACGCCGCCTCCCAACCTTCGGCGCCTCGTTCTCGTTGCGCCGGGAACGGCACGCGCGTACGTCTCGAGCGCGCGGCATCGCGCGCTCGCCGAGGGCGCCTTCGGATCGCGCATCCGCATCGAACGCTTTCAACGAGCCGCGATGGTGCGCGACATCGCGCCCGATGCGATGGAGCGGCTGATCGACGACGCGCTTGTGGCGCAGCGCGAAAGTTGGTTCGGCTGGTACGATCGCGGTCGCGCCGTCGACTTCTCCGACCGCGTCGGTCAGATCGCCATACCAACGATCGTCATCGCCGGCAACCGCGATCCGCTGGCGCCGCTGGCACGCTTGCGCCGCGACGTTGCGAGCGCGATCCCCGGCGCCGTCTTCGTCTCCCTCCGCGACGTCGGGCACAACATTCCGGTCGAAGCCCCGACCGAACTTGCGGGAATCATCGAGCGCCTCGAGCAGGATCAGCGCTCGGGCGCTACCCCAGCCACCGCGCAGAATCTTAGCGCAGCCGCCGGAACAAAGCCGGCAAGTTAGCCGAATCGCAGTTCGAAGCGATTCAGCGTTCGAGCGGGACGCGGTCGGGGTAGATCGGGCGGTTGATGATCTGCTCCAACGTCGGGGCGTCGGCGCTCAACGCGAGGGCGCAGAAGCGCTCGAAACTTTCCCGTTCGGCTTGGCCTTCGGCGTAACGAGCGGTGGCGGTCAGATCGACCTTGCCGTCGACGGCTGCGAAACGAACGAAACGGCCGTCGTCGTCCACGCCGGTGGCGACCAGTTCGGCCTCCTCGAAAATGCGCACGGCCGCCGCAACCGTCGAACCGTCGACCATGTCCAGATCGAGCGTGCGTGCAACGTCGTCGTAGTTCATCCGCAGGACGTCATCGGAACACAGACCGCGCAGCCCGCGATAGAGCCGCCGCAAGACGTCGAGTGAGGGGGCGCTGCGTGCGATGATAAAATCGTTGATCCGGCGGTCCGATTCGCCGTACAGCAAGTGGATGCGCCCCGCGGCACCGTCACGTCCCGCGCGCCCGGCCATCTGATTGAATTCGGTGAACGCGAAGTTCAGGTGGTAAAGAACGACGTCGCGCACGTCGGGCAGATCGATCCCTTCGCCGAATGCCGACGTTGCGACGACGATTCGCACCGAGCCGCGCCGAAAGCAATCCTCGATCAGCGCCCGTTCTTGCGCCGGCACGCCGGCATGGTAGAAGGCGACGAGCGGGCCGAGTCGCGCACGCAGCCGTTCCGCCAGCGCCGTTACTTCACTGCGCGAATTGCCGTACACGATCGCCTTGCCCGTGCCGTCGAGTTCCTGCGTGAGATAAGCCGTGCGGTCGGCGGTGTTACGCGCGTCGACCACGTGCAGATTGTCGCGGACCGTCGGGTCGATGATCCACGCCTCGATATCGAGCGCGGCGCGAATCGCGCGAAAGGCCTCTTCGTTCGCCGTCGCGGTCAGCGCGAGCACACGCTCCGGGGCGAACTCGCGCACCAGCGCGCCTAACGTGCCGTACGCCGGACGGTGACGCGATTCAAAGAGATGGTGCGCTTCGTCGACGACGACAAAATCGGGATGATTGACCGGACGCAGGAACGCTTCGCGATGGAACGTAGCGAATTCAGGCGTGGCCAGGATGATATCCCACGAGCCGTCGGTCAGCGCGGATTGCAATCGGGCGCGCTCGTCGGCATCGATCGAACCGTTGGCCCGCAAGATGCGCAGCCCGAACCATTCCAGGCGGCGTACGAGCGCCGCGTATTGATCGTTGGCCAGGGCCCGCAGCGGATAGAAGACGAGGGTCTTCGCCTCGCGCTCGAGCGCCGCGAGCGCGGCCGGAAGTTGGAAGCAGAGCGACTTGCCGCGACCGGTGCCCAGTACGGCCAAGGTCCGGCGGCCCCGTGCCAAGCGTTCCAACACGCTGCGTTGCGCGTCACGCAACGGCCCTTCGCCGATCAGCGCCGCCTGCAGCGCTTCTTCCGCTTCTTCGTGCTGGCCCAACACGAGATTCTGCGACGGCCGATGCGACGGCATCGCGCCGTAGCGCCGTCGCTCCGGCCGGTCGCGCGACCGCTCACTTTGGCGCACCAGAATGTTGACCCCGACGTGACGCGCGCCGCCGCCCGTGATGCTGCCGACTTCGACGGTGTAACGCGCGCCGTCGTCGATGTTGGGCGCCACGCGCTGCGCGATCTCGCGTCGCAGATAACCGAGTTGCAGCGTGCCGTAGCGGACGGCAATCGCATGTGGGTCGTGCGGGTTCTCAGGTTCTCGCGCCAAGGTCAGGCTGTCGCCGGGCGAAAGTCCCTCGACGATGTTTTGCCGCCCTTCAAAACTGACGCCGACGATCTTCGTATAAAATGTTTCGGCCTGCCCGATCGTCGCAAAGCGGTCGCGCACCAGGTAGGCGTCGCGCTTGGCGAACAGATCGTCGACGGCCGAGCGATCGCGTGCAGCCGACGCGTCGAGCACCGGCGCAGCAAGCGGCCGTTTATCGAGACCTGCTTCGAACAGCGACGCCGCCGCATCCCACGACGTTGCCGTCGTGCGTGCCGGCGCGCTCGCAGCAGCGCTCGAGGGCGGGGTTGCAGCGGCCGGAGCGCCGAACGACGGGTCGAAGGTTGCGAGCAGATGCTCGAACGCGGCTTCCGAAGCGGTCGGCGGCGGTAACGCATGCGAAAGCGCTCGACCTTTCGGCTTGACATGCGGCGGCGATCCACGCGATTCGTCGTCCGCGCGCGGATCGAGACCCACCGGGTTCTTAGTCGGGTTTGTGCGAGACCGGCGCTTCGAGCGGGGCAGCGTCGTGCTCGGGGTCGTCGAGGTTGAGGTGAATCTCTTCGTGACCTAAGGTCAACTCGTGCTCGTGCATGCCGGCATTCTGCGCGTCGAGCGGATCGAGTGCATACTCGGGCTCTGCGTAGCCGTACGCCTCGCTATCACCGTACTCGCGCGTATCGCTGTGCGTCGGCTCTTCGTAGCCGGACGCTTCATAGCGGCCGGATTCGTCGTACTCGGGCGATGGCTCTCCCGTTGAATCGGTCCGCGCTTTGCGCCGGTATTTCGCCGGAGCTCCCGTCGACCGCTGCGCCGCCGCTTTTTCGCGCGCACGCCTTTCCTTACGAGCCGCGACGACTTCCTCGCGTGAAGCGTTGCGGGCTACCTGCGCGCGGGCCTCCGCCACGGTGCGCGGCGGCCGTTCGAGTGCATTGGCACGCGCAAATTGACGCTTCGACGCCGCCTGGCGCAACTGCCGTTCGCGCAGCACATTGACCAGCGGAGCGGAGAAGAAGATCGAGTGGTAACCGCCCGAACAAATGCCGACG
>JALYUD010000005.1 GCA_030853905.1 Vulcanimicrobiota bacterium | reverse complement strand
CGATCAGGACGCACAGGAACGCGATGCTGTAGACCTTGCTCGACTGCGCGTGCTCGGCATCGTACGCTGCTCGCCGCGGGTCGCTCTTAGGAACGCTGTCGATCGCACCGGGAATCCTCCGCGCGGTCGCTTCCATTTGAGGGACGATTGCGCTCGTTTCGTAGGCCGATGCGCCGATGCCGATGATGATTAGCGCGATGCGGACAAACGCAAGCGGCCGCGCTGCGGACGAAAGCAGCGCTCGGGCGCCGGCCGACGCGACCGCAATGCCGCCGCAGGTCGCGCCGAAGGTGCCGAGTGCGCGAATCACGGCCGAAACGAGCGCCGCAAAAGAGTCGAGCGGCGTCACGATCCGGATCGCCAACGGCGCGACGACGAAAGCGAATCCGGCCAGCGCTCCCGCCCACAATCCGAGGGCAGCACATTCGAGCGCGGTCAGCACACGTTCCGGCATGCTCTATTCTTCGCGACCCGCCCGGATTCGACTTCGTCGAGCGATCGCGTAGAATGTTGCACCCAAATGAGCACGGCATCCCACGGCGAAAGGCGGATGATCATGGCCAAGGATTCCCAGGCGGAACGCGATCACCAGCACGAACACGAACATCTCGACGGCACCCAGCACATGCACGATCATGATCACCACGATCACGATCACGAGCACGAGCATCACGAACACCAAGGCGTCGTCCATAGTCACGAACACGAACACGAGCACGACGACGAAGCGTAAGGACGTTCGCGGTTACAGAGGCGCCGCGTAGATGGCGCGTCCCAAAGGTTCGGGATCGATGGGGCCCACGCGCTCCGTGCGCCTCCCGCAAGCGCTCGACGCTTGGTTCAACGATCGGCTGCAATTGCAGCGCGAACGGTCATCGAGCGAGGTGCTGGTCGCGCTGGTGCACGGCGGCTTACGCTTGCGCGAAGGCTACATGGCCATCCATCGGCGCGTCCTCGAACACTACGTCCGTTCGAGCCAAAACGACGTTTACCGCGCGTACGTCCGCTGTCTTCTCGATACGTTCGGACCGGACTACGTGGACCACCTAGAACGCTGGCTCGCCGCCGACGGCGTCACGGGCCCGACGCTGCCCGTTGAGGAAGCCGCAGCAAGTTCCAACAGTTAGCTTTTATCCATAGCCGCGAAGCCGTCAATCGGAGGCCGGCGGGTCGGCGCACCTTTTGGCGAATAAATCGTCACCGAGCACCAAGCGCAGCTGCGTTCCCGCTGGAACGATGACTTCTTTGCCGCGGTGCAGCGCGTTGTAGCCCTCCGCCGCCCAACCGAGGATCGGCACGAAGCCGAGGGCGTCGGGCGCGTTGCGTGATGCGCCCGAGACGATTTGGTCGTCGAGCCGCGGATCGGCCATCGCGGGGAGGTGAGCTCCGCCGTGCAAGCTCAGGTAGCGCGGTTCCAGCACGAAGAAGCCCGCCCCGCCGGCCATGCGCGCGTGCATGGCGAATGAGATGACGCCGTATCCCGGCGTTCCCGATTTGATGTCGGGCACGTCGCCGTGGCCGACGACGGTACCGACGAGCTTGAATGGAAAGACGTCTCCGGCGTTATCGTCGCGAGAGCTGAGCGTCCGCGTCAGCTTGGCTTCTGCGGTGACGCACAGCGGCAGCAGGCGTGTCGGCACGGGACGGGGCCGCGCTGCTTGCAGCGGTCGCGCGGTCGCGCGCGGCCGTGCCGTGGCGTGGGGTCGCGGCTTGGCGTGCGCATGATGCCCGAATAAGAACCCGAAGGCAAGCGCCGGGATCACATCAGTGCTAGCGTACTAGTGCTCAGTTGCAGGGGTCCCCGCAAGAATCCCGGGTGCCTTTTCGCCCGGCCCAGCGTTGCTCGTCGCCCAAATGACTCGTCATTCCACGCTCCTCGCGCCTCGGTCCGAACGAAAATGCCCTCCGGTCTTCTTACGGCGACCCCTGCAACTAAGCACTAGGCGCGGACCGCGTCGACGACCCGAAAGAAGTTCGCGATCTCATCCGAGGTCGTATAGAAATGCGGCCCGACGCGAATGCCGCAGCCCGGACGGTAATCGACAAAAACGCGCTCCGCGATCAAAGCGTCCGAGACCTTTTCAGCACCGGGAAAATCCATGCCGATCCAGCCGGTTCGCCAGGCCGGATCGAGCGGTGTCGGGACCGTGAAGTCGCGCGCGAGCGCGCCTTCGACAAGTTCGTTCGTCAGCGCAATGTTATGCTCGCGCACCGCCGCGACGCCGACTTCGAGGATCGCGTCGTGGCCGGCCCGCGCGGCGAGATAGCCGGGAATCGTCGGCGTGCCGGTGTTATAACGATGCGCGCGCGGCGCCAGGCGAATCGGTGCATCTTCGAAGGCGAAGGGCTCGGCGTGGCCCATCCAGCCCGTCACCGCGGGACCCAGCCGCTCGCGTAACTCGGGGCGCACGTAGATGAAACCGCAACCCGGGCCGCCGCACAGCCACTTGTGGCTGCCGCCGACGACGACGTCGACGCCGAGAGCGTTCACGTCGTACGGGATGACGCCGGTCGTCTGATACGCGTCGAGCACGAATAAGCTGCCCGTCTCGCGACAGCGGGCCACGATCGCCGGCACGTCGATCACGGCCCCCGAAACGTAGGCGGCGTGCGACAGGACGACCGCTGCCGTCTGCTCGCCGATCGCACTGCATAGCCGGTCGGTCGACATCGTGCGCCCATCATCGGAAGCAACGACCTGGACGCGGGCCCCATAACGCTCCCACGCTTTCCAGACGTAGAGCACGGTCGGAAATTGCAGCGCCTCGATGACGACCTGCGCGCGCTCGGGCCGGTAATCGAACGTCGAGGCGATCGCCGCCATCGCGAGCGAGACGTTCGGGCAGAGCGACACCGTGCCGGGTGCGGCGCCGAAGATGCGCCCGAGATTGTCGGCGAGCGCGGCGATTTCGGGCAGCCAGCGGTCCCACGCCTCCGGGCCGTCCTGGGCCCACTCGTCCCAATAGCGGGTCAGGGCGTCACGGGCACCCACGGGGGGCGCCCCCATCGAGTGCGAGACCAGATATGTCGCCGAGGCCAAGGTGGGGAAGCGCTCCCGCAGGCGGGCGGGCGAGCCGCCGCGGCCCTGGGCCGCCGGGCTCTTCGTCGTTTCCAACATCGAATGACGCGGTTCGCCGCCCGGACGGCAAGACTTTTACGGGCCGCGCATGCTGGAGGATTCGGCTTCGGCCGCACCCGACAGAGGTGGAAGTCGGGCAAAGCCCGTCAAACCTATAGCGCATGGCGAGACGACGAATCGACGCCCGCGTCGAATTGGAATTTCTCCGCGCCACCGAAGCGGCCGCGATCGTATCGGGCAAACTGGTCGGGCGCGGCGATAAGAACGCCGTCGACCAAGCCGCGGTCGATGCGATGCGCGGCGTGCTCGGCGAGGTCGACATCGACGGCGTGGTCGTCATCGGTGAAGGCGAGAAGGATGAAGCGCCGATGCTTTACATCGGTGAGCAGATCGGCACGGGCGACGGCCCGAAGATGGACGTGGCCGTCGATCCGATCGATGGCACGACTCTGGCGAGCAAAGGCGGCCACGGAGCGATCTCCGTCGTCGCCGCCGCCGAACGCGGCTCGCTCTTCCAAACGCACATCGCGTACATGGACAAGATCATCGTCGGCCGCGCGGCGCGCGGCGTCATCTCGATCGACGCAACCGTCGAAGAGAACGTGCGCGCCGTCGCCAAAGCGATGGGGCGCCCCGTTACGGAGATCACGGTCGCGCTGCTGGAGCGGCCGCGCAACGACGATAAGGTGAGGCAGCTGCGCGAGCTCGGCGCCCGCGTTCGCATTTTCGGCGACGGCGATATCGCCAACGGCGTCATCGCGGCGCTCGAGGAGCGCAGCCGCATCGACATGCTGATGGGCATCGGCGGCGCGACCGAAGGCGTCGTCGCAGCCTGCGCGGTCAAGTGTCTGGGTGGCGACATGCAGGCTCGGCTGTGGCTGCGCGATGGTGAAGACGCCGTCGCCGAGCGCGAAGGCCTCGATCCGAGCGCCGTCCTTGGCCTCGACGATCTGTGCCGGTCCGATCTGGCGATGCTGGCGGCGACCGGCGTCACCGACGGCGAACTGCTGCAAGGCGTCAGTTACGTCCGCGGCAGCGCGTACACGCAGTCGATCATCATCTCGTCGCTGACGCACACGACGCGCATGGTCGACGGCAAGCACGACCTGCAGTCGTTCGCAAACTTGATGTCCGTCAACGGCTCCCTCCATGCCCATCCACAAGGAGCAACATCCACTCATGAGTAGGTCATTGCGCGCCGTCGCGCAGGCGATCGTCGCCCCCGGTAAAGGTCTTCTGGCCGCCGACGAGAGCACGGGTACCGCGAACAAGCGCTTCGAACCGCTGGGCATCCCGCTCACCGCAGAGATGCGCCGCCGCTACCGCAATATGTTGTTTACGACGCCGGATTTCGGCGAGGCAATCAGCGGCGTGATCCTCTACGATGAGACGATTCGCCAACACGGCAACTCCGGAGCTTCCTTCGTCGACATCCTCGAAGCGGACGGGTCGATGCCCGGCATCAAACTGGACGCGGGAACCGTTCCGCTCGCACTCGCCACGCCCGACGAAAAGATCACCGAAGGGCTTGACGGTCTGGCCAAACGCGTTGCGGAGTACGTCGCTTTAGGCGCGACCTTCGCCAAGTGGCGCGCGGTCATTGCGATCGATACGGCCGCCGGGATGCCGAGTGAAGCGTGCCTGCGCGCCAACGCCCATGCCCTCGCCCGCTATGCCGCGATCTGTCAGGCCGGCGGTCTGGTGCCGATCGTCGAACCCGAAGTCCTGATGGACGGCGCGCACGCGGCGCACTCGCTCGAGACGAGCTTCGAGGTTCACGAGCGAACCTTGCGCATTACGTTTGAGGAGCTGGCGAGTCAGAACATTCGCTTCGAGGAAATGATCCTCAAACCGAGCATGGTGATTCCGGGACAAAAGTTCGGCACCAAAGCATCGCGGCATGAGGTCGCCGACGCGACGTTGACGGTGTTGCTGCGCTGGGTGCCGGCGGCAGTGGCCGGGATCGCCTTCCTTTCGGGCGGCCAGGGTGACGAAGACGCGACCGCGCACCTGGGCGAGATCAACGTGCTGGCGCGCGAGCGCCATGCGCCGTGGCCGCTGACCTTCTCGTACGGGCGTGCCTTACAGCACGCCGCGCTCAATCTGTGGAAGGGCGACGACGCCAACGTTGCCGCCGCCCAAGCCGCCTTCGCTCATCGCGCGAAAATGAACGGCCTTGCCGCGCTCGGCAAGTGGACGCCGGACGCCGAAAAACAGACCGATCTGATGTTGGCACACTGACTCCAGGAGACGAGCACCGTCGCATTGCGCCCCCGCTTTGAATTCGTGCTGCATCTGCTCGACGAGGGTTCCGAACCGAGCGTCGATCCGACGCTCGCGCTGATGGGCGCGCAAGGCTGGGAAATTCGCGGCCTGACGCTTGCCGGCAGCCGCATCGTCGTCGCCTTGCAGCGCCCGCTCGATGAGGACGCCCCATTGCCCGACGCCCCCACCTTGGCCGCGAGCCTCGAGGAGCCGCTACCCGCGCCGACGGTCGCCGAACTCGCCGAGGCGGTACGTCCGGCGGCTGCGGACATCCCGAGCGGCGGCACGATGGCGGGCCGCTGCGAAACCGGCGACGACCGTTCCAGCATGGGCCCACGGACGTGACTCAAGGCCGCTCGGCATCGGCCGAACGGTGAAGATATGCTGGGGATGCTGCGCGATGAAACCGGCCAAGGGTTGGTGGAATACGCTCTGATCATCGCTTTCATCGCCATCGTATCGATCGCCGCGCTCACGCTGTTGGGACGCAAAGCGGTCAACTCCTTAAACAATTCGGCGGCCCAGATCCCGATCTGACCTTCGTGTCCCGTCGCACACGATGAACCTGTCGGGCTTTGCCCGACTAGCGACGCTCGTCCGTGTCGGACGTATGGCGGGCGGCTTGCGGCGAAGCCGCAAACGCGAGGATTCAACCCAGTTGAATCCACGAGTAGTGAAGCGTGCACGAATTCGAATCCGTCGAATCCGCACGGAAGCCGCACAGCACGGCGCCATGGACTGAAGCAGAGGCTGCTCAGTCAATCGGGTCGGCGGCCGCCGCGCCTTCCCAGCGGTAAACGTCGACCGCAACCTCGTCCCCGGCGGCGTATCCACGCGCGCGCGGTTCGATAACGGCTAGGCCGTGCGCTTCCGCGGCGGTGCGGGTCAGCGCCGAGCATTGGTTGGCAAGCGGCGTGGCCACAAAACCACCGTCCCAGTGCAGACGAACGAACGGCAAATACAGGCGCTGCGCCTTTGCATGCACGGCCTCGCCGAGCCGCGCGCCGATGCGCGGCAGACGCGGCGTCCGGCATCCTTGCAGAGCCGCTACGGCGGGCGCCACCAGTTCGGCCAGCGCGACGAATACGGCCGCGGGATTTCCGGCAAGCACGGCGATCTGCGTTGCGCCGACGGTCGCAAAAGCAGTCGGTCTTCCCGGCCGCATGGCGATCGAGTCGAACGCGAACGCGGCGCCGAGATCGTGCAGCAGCGGTTTGATGAGATCGCGCTCGCCGACCGATGCGCCACCCGTCGTTATCACCAGATCGGCATGGTCGAACGCGGCGCAGAGCGCCGCGCAGAGGGGCGCTGACGCATCGCCGATGGTCGACTCGCTCATCACGATACCACCCGCGCGCACGACGGAAGCGCGCACGATCGATGCGTTGCTGTTGCGAATCTGGCCGTACGTCGGCACGGCCTCGACGGGAACGAGTTCATCGCCGCCGCACACGATCGCCACGCGCGGTCGCCGGCGAACCGAAAGTTGCGCGAAGCCGGCTGCCGCCAGCAGACCAAGATGCGGCGGCTCGAGCGTGGTCCCGCCCAAAACGAGACGGTCGCCGCGGCGCGCGTCTTCACCCGCATCGAAGACGTGCTCGCCCGGCCGAAGTGGACGCTCGAGCCGAATCGAACCGTTCAGGCGCACGACTTCTTCGATCGGGACGACCGCATCGGCGCCAAGGGGCAACGGCCCGCCGGTCGCGATGGCGCTCGCCGTTCCGAGCGCGTGCTGCAACGGCTGCGCCGCTTGGGCGAACACGGCTCCCTTCACGTGGAATTCGCGCGACCGCAGCGTCTCGCCGGAAGCGAGCGCGAAACCATCCATCGCCGAACGCGGAAACGGAACGAGATCGTCGGGCGCATACAGATCGCCGGCAAGAACGCGACCGTCGGCGTCGGCCAGCGCGATCGTTTCGGCGTCGAGCGGCGTACACCGTGCTAACACGCGCCGCTGCGCTTCGGCAAAGGCGATCATGTCGCGCACCCTGCAATGCGCGCACCGTGGGCATACACGTTGAAGCGCGTGCCGCGCACGAATCCCGCCAAGGTGATGCCGAATTCGTGCGCCAGCGCAACAGCGAGACTACTGGGCGCGGAAACCGAGGCGACGATCGGGATTCGGGCGACGAGCGCTTTTTGGACGATCTCGTAGCTGCTGCGGCCGCTCACGAGCAGAACGCACCGGGACAGCGGGAGACGGCGCGCAAGCAAGGCCCAGCCGATGAGCTTATCGACGGCGTTGTGGCGTCCGACATCTTCGCGAACCGCGAGCAGCGCGCCGCTGCGGTCGAACAGTGCGGCGGCGTGCAGACCGCCCGTCTTCGCGAACACGCTCTGCCGCTCGCGCAAGAGGTCCGGCAATGCCAGCATCGTTTGAGGCGTAATGCTTATCGCATCTTCGTCGAGGAAGGTCAGGCCGCGCACGCGCAGGGCTTCGAGGTTCGCCTTGCCGCACACGCCGCAGGCGCTCGTCGTCGTGAAGTGCCGTTCGAGCGTTTCGAGCTGCGGCAAGGTCGACGCAGCGAGATCGACGTTGACGACGTTGTAACGCTGCTCTTCCTCGAGCCCCTCGTCCAGGCAGTACGAGATCGAGCGCACGTGCGCCGGCGCTGCCAAGACGCCCTCGTTGTGCAGAAAGCCCGCCGCCAGTTCGAAATCGTGTCCCGGCGTGCGCATCGTGACGGCGACCGTCCGCGATTCTTGCCCGGCCCGCATCCGAATCTCGAGCGGTTCTTCGGTCGCCAGCCGGTCGAAGCGTCGCGACGCGATTCCATCTTCGACGGCGACGATGCGCGCCTCGACGGTCGCTGCGGGGCGTGCTTTCATGGCCGCACCGGCCTGCGCTTCCATGGTTGCCGCCGAACGTGACCGGCGTTCGCCGCTGATCCTCACGCGAAGGTCCTACCCTTCGGCGTTGAAAAGCCGTCCTTCGATGTCGCCCGCCCCGTACGTCGCGTTTGCCGTGCTGGCATGGATGGCCGGCAGCGTGTCCTCGCCCGCGCCGCTCCCGACCGCTCCCGCGGCCTCCGCTCCTGCTGCCGCGGCTGCGTCGGCCGGGGTTTTTTCCGCGTCGCCCGTTGCCACCGCCGGGGTGGCGACTCCCGCGGTCTCCCTCGGGCCGTCCGCTCCCATCGCCTCGGCTCCGACATCGACTACCGCAACGCCGCCGTCGGCCACTCCATCATTCTCGCCGTCACCGTCGCCCGCACCGTCGTCACGCACGCCGGCCGCCGGCGCGACGACCGCGCCCTTGCCCGCGTCACCGCAACCGTCGCCCCGAGCATCTCCCAGACCCGCGCCTACCGCCTCAGCGACGACGCCGGGTGAACGGCCTGTGAACCTCAGAGCGGCGCCCGCAGCGTCGCGGACCGCCGTTCCGCTTCCGACGCCGGTTCGTTCACCGAGCGCCGCTCCCGCGCCGACGCCCGCTCCCTCGCCGCTTCCGGTGCAGCCGACGCCGCGGGCCGCGGCCGACGGAGGGCCGGACTACGCGGCGACATTGCGCTACATCCTCGCTCATGTGCCCACGTCGGTGCGGGCAAGTGAGGTGCGCATCGGCCCTCGTCCGCGCTCCCGCTACCGCATCGACTACGCGAGCACATACACGTTCAATCCCGGGACGCATTGCGACCTCGACGTCACGAACACGTTCGTCGAAGCCTTCACCGACACGAGCGAAGCCGTGCGCGGCCTCGATCCGCCGCAACTCTTCGCGCTCGACGACGGTTCGGGGCACAACGTGTACTCGCCGGCGTTTTCGCCCGGAACGTATGCGCGGCGCCATACCGAAGACAAGGCGCAAGGCGCCGACCGTAATACCTACACGTGGACCTACGCGTTCGTCTATCGTTTCAACGGGGTCGACTTGTCGCGTCTGCGCATCGTCGCCATGACGGATCCCGAGAAGCGAGAGATGTTCGAGCCGTTTCTGTTCACCGATGAGGACACGGCCGAGCGCGTGCTGCGGGCCGTGACCCGCGCGGCGAAGCTCTGCGGTGCGAGCACGTCCGATCCGTTCGCTTCCGGGCCAACCCCCGCTCCGGATCCGTTCGCTCCACCGCGCTAAGGGGTCTGCGTCGTGGCCATGAAGGGTCCGTGCGCTAAGCACAATGGCGCTACGGGCGGACATTGCAGGGCTTTCGCCCGCCGTCGCCAACGCGGCCCTGACGGGCACTCCTCGGGGTGCACGTTTTTCGCATCTGCCCATGAGGATTGACTTATGAGATTTGTGTCGACGATCGCCGCGGCATTTTCGCTTGCGCTCTTTCCGCTGCTCGCGGCCGCTGCCGGCAGGACCGTGCTCGTTCCCGGCGGGACCGCCGTCCCGGTTCACGTCGTCGGCCAGCTTTCGTCGAGCCAAGTCAAAGCCGGCGACACGTTCCAAGTTCAGGCTGCCCAAGACGTGGTCGTCAACGGCATGGTCGTCATCCGTAACGGAGCCGAAGGTCAGGGGACGATCGGCGAAGTCGATCATGCCGGCGGCAACGGTCATAGCGGCGCGCTGACGATGAATTTCGACTGGGTCTACGCCGTCGACGGAGGTAAGGTTCATCTTTCGCAAGCGACGCAGAAGCAAGCCGAAGAAGACCGCAAGGGCGCCTCTTCGACGGCCACGATCATCGGCTTCGCGACGTTAGGAATCGGCGGCCTCTTCGGCCACAACCTCGCCCGCGGCAAAGAAGTCACGATCGACGACAAAAAAATTCTAAACGCTTTCGTCTCCGACAACGTCCACGTCCAGACATCGGAACGCGCGCAGCAAGAACACTTCGATCATTAGCGCGCTCAGAAGCGCGGTTTGCCGTCACCGGCTCCCATACAACGCTCGAGTCGCCGCAACACGGCGCCTTCGTGTACACGCGCGCGCTGTTCGCGGATGGTTCGCGCGCAGCGGCGGTAGATTTTGACGTTATGAACAATCGCCCATCCCGAAGCGACGGTAACCAGAACAGCTAAGAAGCCGAGGACGACGAGCTCTGCGATCACGGAGAGTCTTGTACCCGGCGGATACGGCTCACCAACCGCTTCCGCGCGGCCGCCTACCTGATGGAGGAGAAGTGTCCGATCCAACGTTCCCCGAACGCCGGCAGAACTGCTGGAAGTGCGACCATCGCGCCGATCAGCATGGCGATGCCGGCTGCGAAGGCTTGACGCCCGCGCAGACAAAATGCGGCTGCGCCGTGCGCGCGTCCGACATCACCGCCCCGCGTGAAATGAGCGGCGAAGTGCATGGGCGCTCGCGCCGTCTGCGCGGCCGCCTCGATTCGTAAACGGTTTCGGCCGTAACGCCGCGGGGTGATTCGAGGCGAAATGGATGGCGAGAATTGGCGTATCGCCGGGGTTGACATGGCTGGTCCCCTCTGCAGATATCATACGGGCGCCGGGTCACAGGCCACGTTTGCGGGAACGACCCTGCGCGTATGAAGTTCAAGTCGGTCCTTTATGCTGTCGCAGGTGTGGCCGTTGCGGTCCTCGGGGCGAAGTTCCTGACCGGTTCGATCGGCTCGAAGCGAGCCGATGCCGGCGCCGGCAGTTTGAGCACGGCGCAGACCGACGAACTGATCGGCGTCGTGCAAGCAGCTTACGAATCGACCCTGGCAGCGTTCGATCCGAGCGGGGACGAGGCGACCGATTATGAAGTGCGTGATGCGCGTGCTTCCTCGGACGCTGACGCCCTACAACGAACGCTCGATGCCGTGCGCTCCGGCCTAAAATCCGATCTGGCCCAAGTGTCGCAGGCGTTCGCCGACAACATCGCATCGGCGCAATTACAGATCATGGCGTTCGCAATCAATCGGAAGAACCGAGGCCTGCCGGACAGTGCCCAGGCGGAGGCGGAAACCTCCGACTTGAAGGATTTTAAACGGAACGCCGAGCCGCTTTACCAGCGTCTCGTCAGCGCGCTCACGTAGCGCCGTCGTTCCGCACACGAATTCTCGGGAACCGTCACGGCGCGGTTTTTGGAAGGGGACCGCGGAAGATGGGCCGCACCGGTGCGCATGCTCTTCGCCAAGCGCGCATCATGTGCGTTATCGCTGTGCCTGATTCTGGCCGCTACCGCCTGCGGCGGCTCGTCGGGAACGGCGGGGTTGCCATCCGCGGCTTCGGGACCGGCGGTCCCGTCGACCCTCGGGCCCAGCGCGTCGGCGATCAAGCACGTCATCATCGTCGTGCAGGAAAATCGCAGCTTCGATAACCTGTTCAGCGGCTATCCCGGTGCCGACACGGCGACGACCGGAGCGTTGCACGATGGCCGCACGATCGCGCTGCAGCCCGTTGCACTCGAAGATGGGCGCGACATCGGGCATTTCCATTATTCGTTCGAGGCGGCGTACGACAACGGCAAACGCGATGGCTTCGATCTCGAACAGGGGTACGGAATCGTTCACGGGTCGTACCAAGTCATCCCCGGCTCGGACCCGCGGTTGCCGTATGCATACGTGCCGCCTTCTGAAGTCGGACCGTATCGCCAACTTGCCGCAGCCTACACGCTCGGCGACCGCACCTTCGAATCGAACAGCGGGCCCAGTTACCCCGCGCACCAATACTTGATCGCCGGCCAGTCGGGCGACGCCGACGAAGTTCCGACGGTCGCGCCATGGGGTTGCGATGCGCCGCAGGGAACCGTCGTCCCGCAACTGGCTCCCGATGGCAGCGACACGACCGGTGTCGCGCCGTGCTTTGATTACGCGACGCTTGCCGACCGGATGGACGCCGCCGGCGTCTCCTGGCGGTACTATACGCCGCCGCTCAAAGCGCCGTCGGGTAACACCTTTTCGGCCTTCGATGCCATCCGGCACATTCGCTACGGCAACGACTGGACGACCGACGAAATCAATCCCGAGACGCAGATTTTCAACGACGTTGCGAGCGGCGCGTTACCGGCGGTCAGCTGGGTCATTCCGAGTTTCCCGAATTCCGACCATCCGCTCGCGGCCAGCAACACCGGACCCTCGTGGGTCGCCTCGGTCGTCAATGCCGTCGGCGCCAGTCCCTACTGGTCGTCGACCGCGATCTTCGTCGTCTGGGACGACTGGGGCGGCTGGTACGATCATGTGCCGCCGCCGCGCGTCGACGCGATGGGCCTCGGTTTTCGGGTGCCGCTGCTTGTGATCTCGCCGTACGCCAAGCACGGCTACGTTTCGCACGTGCAGCACGAATTCGGCAGCATCTTGCACTTCACGGAGGAGACGTTCGGATTGAAAACGCTCGGGACACGCGACGCGCTGTCCGACGATTTGAACGATTGCTTCGATTTCTCGCAGAAGCCGGCACCGTTCCGGACGATTCAGACACGTTATCGTAAGGAGTTCTTTCTGCGCCAAACCGAAACGGGACAAGCTCCTGATCCGGCGTAGAGCGTTGCGCTGCGAGCAACGCGCATCTTCGGCCTTCCGCCGATATGCGCGTCGTGTACCGCTGCAAGCTCGAAAACTTCTCAGCGCTCTGATGGTCAAGGTCGGCTCTCTCGCCATCTTTGCCGTTGTTGCGTGCCCGGTTCCGGCTAGAGCAGAGGTGACGTTCGGAATCGCGGCGGCTCCGTTCGTCGGCGTACACGGCAGCGTGGTCGGCGATACGCGCGCGGGCGGCAGCCCGCTGCCGCTGGTCGATTTCGATGCGCGGTTGCGCGGCATCGAGCTGCATGCCGAAGGCGTCCCGTATGCGCGCACGCGCCGCTACGGCGACCCGCTCGATCCGTCACGCAGTACGATCGAAAGCGGCGACGCGACCGTTCGGCTGTATGCGACGCGGCAGCTGTCCTTCGGCGTCGGATACGGCGTCATCGCCTCGACGACGGATCGCATCGCGCCACCCGGCTCGTTCACGTCGTTTGCCGGCGGCGTACGCCTTGAATTGCACGAACGCTTCGACGTGACGCCGAACGGCCGTCTCGAGGTGACCTTCGGCGGTCTGCCGCAAGCGCACGGAACGCTGCACGTCTATCCCGGTATTCCTGGTGCGCTCGATCGGTACGATCCCGAAAACGGCACGCAGGTCGACGCCGAACTGCGTTACATCGTCCATTCCCGCAGTCCGCTTTCACTCGGATACGGCGTCCGCTACGTCAACCAAACGATCGACTACGCAGCCAGCGGCGCCCTCATCGACCGCAACGCCGGCATCCTACCGTTCGTGCAGCTCAACGTCAGGTTATAATTCCCTGCAGCGCTTTTGGTTTCCGGTGCGCCTGAGCGAAATGGCGTTGAGAACGGCTTGCACGTGTGACGCATTACCGCCAACATGCCGATCGCAAAGGCCGGCACAGCCGGGGCGACAGCGGCAACGTTCAGGTCTTGTGACGGCCGCCGGACCGGCGGCCTCGCTTACGCTCAAGCGACGAGTTCCGTTGACTGCGGTATGCCGCCGCTCGAAGCGTAGCGAAGCATCGCGTCGGCTGGGATGCGCAGCGGTGCGATCGTGCGGGTGAGCAGCTCGCCGATGTCGAGCCGGCCGCCGCGGACGGTTGGGCTTGCGGGGCTCCAGAACGCGCCGTCGGCGGTCAGCGTCAGCTCTGCCGGGAGGTCTTCGAGCCGCGCGGCAATGCCGAGCGCGTGATCGGCTGCGCGTCCGCGTCGCACGATTGGCCGCACGACGTGATCGGCGTCGGGGATGCCGAGGCCGCGATGCAGTTCGCAGAGCGGCTCGAGCGCGGCGGTAGCGCCTTCGTCGATTGTCGATCCGATACGCACGTGAAGGCCGGCATCCCGCAAGGTGCGGATGCCCGCGATGACGCGCGCGTGCGTTCCGCGGCCGCGCAGCGCATCGTTCGCCGCCGGATCGGCGCTGTCGAGCGAAACTTGCAGGGCGGCCGGCAAGGTCGCGAGCGGAGCCAGGCGTGAGACGAAGCGAGCGGTGAACGTCGTCCCGTTCGTGAGCACGACGACCGGGAGACGCCGCGCCGTCGCGGCGACGATGTCGGGCATGTCGGTGCGCAGAAACGGCTCGCCGCCGGTGATTCCGATGCTGCGAAACCCGAGTGCTGCGGCCTCATCGACGAGCGCGAGCATCAGCTCTGCTGCCAACTCGCGCTTGGCGACGCCGGGTGCCGATGATGTGAGGCAGTAACTGCAAGCGAGATTGCAGTGATAGTTCGAGTAGAACCACAAGCGCTCGCCGATCGTCTTCGCCGCGATACTCTCGCGAATCGTCACGACAGACCCATCGCCTTGGCGAAGCGGTTGAGAAAAATCGTCGTGCCGGCGACGACGGCGAGTTCGACGACCTCATGCTCGGCGAAGTCCGCGGCGACCCACTCGGCTGCGCGATCGGGATCGTGGCACATCGCATCGGCGAAGCCCAGCGCTTGCGCCTCGCGCGGCGAAAACGACGACGGAGGGTCTCCGGCATCGGACAGCACCGCAATCTCCGCTCGGGAAAGACCGGCGTCCGCTGCGGCCGCGGCGTGGAGACGCGTGCAGTAGCGGCAGCCGTTGCGCGCCGAAACGCGTAGGATGACGATCTCTTTGAGGCGTTCGGGAAGCGACGACGGGCTGTAGACCGCACCGATCAGCGCGGCCACAGGCTCGAGAAACTCCGGAACGTGCGCGAGCGACGCGAACAGCGGGCTCGGCGGATCGCCGGTAAGGTAGGGACGCGTGAGAAGCGGCGCATCGTCGCCGCCGAGCAAGGTAACGTTCGCGCCGGAAGAGGTCGCCATGTCCTCTTCTTCCACGGAATCGGCACGCGTCCGTCGCCCTCTGATGGGGAAGAGGAAGATGATGCGCGTGAGCGAGGGAGGATGGCGGCGTTGCTCCGACGCGTCGGGCTGCAACCTGCTTTGCTCGCGGGTCATCGGGCGCAGTCTTCGCCATCCGGTTTCGGGGCTGCAAACGTTGCTGCAGTGGCGTGCGTGAGGGTTTCCAGCATCGCGCGCGTGTGCGGCGCCGGCGTCGCACCGTCGGCGGCGGCGAGCTCGCGGCGCAGCCGCTCGAGCGATGCGCCGTCGTCCACGTCCCACCAAGAGGAAAGCTCGACGACACGCAGGCCGGCACGCCGCGCCTGCTCGAGTGTGGCAGCGTACACCACCGGAGTGCTCCACGGAATCTCGTCGAAGAGCGCGACGTGCAGTCCGCGCAGCGCCAGCAGCACGTAGCCGCCGTCTTCGGCCGGCGCGATCGCTACATCCGCA
>JALYUD010000171.1 GCA_030853905.1 Vulcanimicrobiota bacterium | reverse complement strand
GCGAGAGCCCACGGCTGATGGAAGCGACCGAACCAGACACACCGCGCCCGATCGCGAGGCCGACGACGATGCCGACGACCGTCGCAACGAAAAGCGTCTGCAGTAGAACGTCGTCAACGAGCGCGTAGACGTGTGGCAGGTCGGGACCCGCGCCCATCATCGCCTGCATCATCGCGAAGTCGCGTGCAAAAGGCTCGAAATCGTGTCGGATGACGGTGTGGATGCCGACCGCAGCCACGAGCGCCACGATTGCAACGGTTCCCGCAATGGCGAACGTGATGCGGCGAGAGAGGCTTATCACTCCGGCGCCCGGAGGCGATAGCCAACACCGATAACCGTCTCGACGATCGAATCGTCGAGATTCGCCGCTCGTAGCTTCTTGCGGAGATTTTTGATGTGAGAATCAAGCGCACGATCGGAAGTTTCGAGATCGAGAGCGAGGCGTTCGACGAGCTGTCCCCTTGTCAGGGCACGGCCGGCTTCAATGGCGAGGATTTCCAGGATCTCAAACTCCTTTGGTGTCAGTGGAACAGCGCCGCCGTCGCGGCGGCGCAGCGCGCGAGCGTCGCGGTCCAACTCAGCAGCGGAACCCGGAAGCCGCAAGCGCCGTGACCCGCGCCGGCGCAAGACGACCTCGATGCGCCGCACCAGTTCCCCTGGACTAAAGGGCTTGATGATGTAGTCCTCGGCGCCCAGGTCAAAGCCGGCAATGCGCTCGGCTTCGGCGCTGCGAGCGGTCAACATGAGAAACGGCTTCCCAGCGTCAACCAGCCGCGCGGCAAGGACGTCCCCCGCTGCGCCAGGCAATCCACGGTCGAGCAAGACGACGTCGGCTCCGACCTCGATGAGCTGTCGCGCCGCTTCGTCGACGGAGCGCACCCATCCGAAATCCCACCCCGCTCGGCGAACGTAGGGCGCGACCGCGTCGGCTACGGACGGATCATCTTCGACTAAGAGGATCCGAGCCACACGAATCGCTTGGACGACCGCCAAGGCCTGCTCTCCCACAGAACTCGAATGATGCTCGACAGGCGAGGCGCGATTGATCGCCGCCATCGCGCGCATCACCGTTCAGCAACGTTCCGATCAGCATGGCTATGGGCGTGAACGGCTTTGATCGTTACTGCCGGTCGAAGAGCCAGGCGAAGCCGGCATGAAGCGCATCATCAGCCACATGCTGAGCGGGCATACGACCGCGTAGAGCACGATCGGCCAAACGTTTCCAAGTGCACTCCACGCATCCCATCGAAACGAGAAGGCGACCGCGCCCAGGATTACGGCGACGACCGCAATCGTGGCGTAGCGTGCGACGGCGGAGCGTTGCATCTTTACTTCTTGCTGCCGTTCATCGCATCGTGCATGACGCTGTTCATGCGCCGATGCAGCACCGGATCCGCGGCGATCTTCTTCATCATTGACGTGCACGATCCGACGGGATCTTTGCCCATCATCATGGACCCCATCATCCCCATGCCGCCGCCTTGCATGGAGCCGTTTGCCATCCCATGCATGGCTGCGCCTTGCATCGAGCCGTGCGCCATTCCATGCATGGCAGCGCTAGGCGCGGGCGTGGGCGAGGTGGTCTGTGCGGCTGCGACGCCAGCCGTTGCCGTTGCGAGGACGGCGAGAGACAAAAGAGCAGTGCGATAATTCACGAGTAGAAAACCTACCTTTCGTAGAGAGTATGGCGCTTTGATGTGGAGAGCGTATGGAGCTCGGCGATGTTTGAGCGGCGCTGACGCGTCGATCTCGGGCCACGCGTAAACAATGCAAGACCGCATGACATCGTTTTGCGTGGTCGTCTCGCGATCATGGCGGCGATGGTCATCTGGGTTCAGCAGCTTTCGCCGCCTCTTTCAAAGCATCGTCAACTTTGCGCAAGTCGACGGGCTCTGAGACCGCAAATACGACGACGCCGTTCGAACGAGCCACGACGGTCATTGGAAACTGCGACGAGAACAACGCCCGCGCGTATTCCCAATACATGCTGTTGCCACCACCTAAGTTGAGATGATTGTCCCAAAAGTTCGGAAACGTTACGCCGACGCCGCGAGCGAAGCGTTTACCATCTTCGGGAGTGACCTCATTGCTGTCGACGCCGACGACCATGACGTGCCCTGACGAGGAGCGAAAAGCTGCTCAAGGTGCCGCAGTTCGCCCCGCTCCCCGCTCGCAGCCCAACTTGCCCACAGAATAACGACGAGTGGCCGGCCGTAAAAGTGAGACAGCGCTACGTCGGCTAGCAGAATGCTATGGACTCTAGCACTAATCTGGATAGTGCGCAAGTACGATAAAGGAGCAGGTCCATTGACATGAGGTTGTCTCACCTGCTATGGTGTCTAGCATATGCATCGACGGATATTCCGGGTCGACGAGGGTGGAGCGCCTACTGGGCTCGGTCCCCTTGAGACGCGGATCATGGAAATCGTCTGGTCGCTCGCGGACTGGGTCTCCGTCAACGACGTGATCGCTCAGTTACGCTACAAACGCGGAGAAAGACCCTTAGCGTACACGACCGTCAAGACGGTACTCCAGAATTTGGCCGACAAACGGCATCTCAAGAAACGCGCCGCGGGCAAAGCCAACGTCTTCAAAGCCGTTCAAAACCGTGCAGCGTTTCAAAGCGCGGTCATCGGAGAAGTCGTCGGCTCACTCTTACGAACGCAACGCAATCCCCTACTCGCTCACATTGCGGGCGAGCTGGCAGCTGATGATGAGGGTTACGCCGAGTTCGAGCAACTGCTCGCGGAGAAGCGGGCGCAACGCGGCGATGCGTGATATTGTAGACTTTCTCGTCGCCTGTTGGACGACGGGAACGCTTCTCCGTTCGGTCTGTGCGCTCGTCATCGTACCGGCGCTCGCATGGCTAGCGATCAGAGCGCTCACGCCGGCGATCGCGCGCAGCGGTAATGATCCGGGATGGCAGGCACCGTTTGCGGCCGCCGCCGCCGCGATCCCGGGAGCGCTTCTCGTTCTCTTGGCCGCGATTGCAACGGTCGGTGGCCTTCATGCGGCATGCCTCGAGACAGCCGTTGGTCGCGTTCTTTTTGGTATGATTCTTTCGGTCACCGTGATTGCTTTCGGCCGCGCGCTGGTTCTCGCCGGTCGCCGATCCGGCGAAGCCACCACGCTCGTTCGCTGGTCCAGCCCTCCGTCCGACCGTTTGGCTGCGGTCGCGGCACGGTGCGGTATCGCAACGCGTTTCATCGGAGACCACCGTCCGTTTTGTGCGCTTGCCGGCACGTGGAGACCAACGGTCATCGTGTCGGAGGGCGCGCTTGCGCGCCTGTCCGACGCCGAGCTAGAAGCAGCGTTGCTGCACGAACGCGGGCATGCGCGGCGCGGCGATCAACTCATCGCCGCCGCGCTCTCCTTTCTCGTCGACCTTCTGCCGCTGCCCGCAATGGATCTCGTAGCGATCTATCGTCACGCTCGCGAAGTGGCGGCTGATCGGCATGCTTTGGCGACGGCGCAGCCGCACCATCTCGCTGGCGCGCTGTTGCTCTTTGTGCAGGGCGGCACGGTGCCGAGCGGTTCGGCGGCACTCGTCGGCGACAACGACGCCCGTGGCCGTCTCGATCTTTTGCTCAAGGGCCGTCCGCAGCCACGGGCATCGCTCATGCGTCGCCTTGCGCTCACCTTTGCCCTTGCAACGGTCTTGGGTGCGGGACTCGCCCCGGCGAGCGGTGCTGTTCTTCATCCAAGTCCCTGCACGATGCACACGAGCACGCTCGCGCGCTGATTTTTTTGCTCTGAAATGGTAAGTAGCATAGCAGTAATGGGGACATCGCGCCTTTCCGGAAATGGTACACCGTGAATAGATTCTTTGCGTTCGCGTTCGGAACGGCGCTTTTCACGTTCGTGCCGTTGATGGCGCAAGCGGAACCGCTCACGGTTCCCGTCGGATCGGCGCAAGCAACGCTTCAAACCACTCCCGACCCCCCGCAACCCGGCAAGATTCATGCCGTCGTCAGCCTCACTGACGCATCGAGTGACGCACTCGCACACACGACGGTGTCATTCGGCACCGTTATGCCCTCGATGTCGATGAACGGTCCGCGTGGAACCGCGCGGCGAACGGGGCCCGGCCGCTGGGAATTCGACGTGATGCTCGGGATGGCGGCCGTCTGGAACGTCAACGTAACGTTCTCGGGAAGCGTCCGCGGTACGGCGCTCTATCATCTTACGGTCGGTTCCGCAAAAGCGTCCGCCGGCGGCACGATGATATCGGATCATGCCACGCGCTCCGGCAGTATGGCCGCAATGCCTGGAATGTCGGGAAGTTCGATGTCCGGTTCTGCCGGTGTTGCGCAAGGGGGATCGATGTCCGGCATGGCCGGAATGGGCGGCGCGAGTTCCGACGCTTGGCGTACCGCTGCCTTTGTGCTGCTTTTCCTGGTTATCATCGGGGCCATCGCCTTTGCGCTGCGACGCCGCTCAGCGATCTTATTCGGCTTTATCGCAGTGGCGGCCGTCGCTGCCGTCGCGTTGGCACTGGCGCAGGACCGCTTCTTCCAGGCCAATCCGGCCGCTTCGATGAGCGGATTGACTTCAGACATGTCGTCGATGACCGATGTGCACGGCGACGCACCGATTCCGGTGACGGTCGGCAGAGTGTCCGTCGCGGGAGACGCCGATCCCGACATCGTCGCACCGGGAGTCGTCGCCCCGTTCCTGACACAGGACGTCGTCGCCAGGGCACCCGGGCTGCTCACGGATTTTAGCCTGTATACCGGTGACCGAGTTCGGGCCGGCGAGGTGATCGCGCAGCTCAGCGAGCCCGAACTGGGAAGCCGGGCCGGAGCCGCTGCAGCCGACGCGCAAGCGCAGGCCGCGGCGGCCGAAGCGGCCATGATCGAAGCGCATCACCATGCTCCTAACGGCATCGTCATCGCGCGCGATACGGCCGCGGCCACGCAGCGCGACCTCACCGCCGCGCGCGCGGATGTGTCGGCCAAACGCGCGCAAGTACGGTACTGGCAGGCCGAGATCGTACGAGAGAAGCAGCTTTTAGACGGCGGGGCCGTCTCGCAGCAAGAATATAGTGATGAACGCGCGCAAGCCGCCGCCGCCGCCGCGGCGTTGACGACGGCCCAGCAGCACGTCGGCAGCGTCGAGCAGCAGCTCAACGCGAGCCTCACCAAGGTGACCGACGCTCAGGCTGATGCCGAAATCATGGCTGCTAAAGCCGCGCAGACGCAAGCCGAGGCTACACAAGCGCTGGACACGGCCGACGCGGAATCCATCATGGCTTCATATCGTGCGGTCGTTGCGCCCAACGACGGCGTCATCGTGAAACGGATGGTCGATCCCGGTGTTTTCGTTCAGCCGGGGACCGTCATTGCGAAGATTGCGGTGATCGACCGCCTGCGCGTTCAAGCCAACGTCTCGCAGGACCAGCTCTCCGCCGTCTCACTCGGTACGCCGCTCCAAACGACGCTGGCCGACGGGCACGTCCTGCGCGGACGGGTTTCTTCCATCGAGCCCGTCAGCAATACGACGACCCACACGGCAACCGTGGAAGCAATCGTCGACAATCCGACACGCGGCCTCATTCCCGGCGGATTCGTCAGCGTGACCTTTCGCGGCACGGGGCCGGCGCAGCACGACACGATGGAAGTGCCCTCGGCCGCGATCGTCGGAGCCGGCAACGATGCGGCGGTATGGACGATCGTCGATGGGAATGCCCATCGCGTTGCGGTCAACGTCATCAGCGACGACGGGACAACGGCTACGGTTCAAGGACACCTCACGCGCGGAACGCGGGTCGCGATTGTGGGCGCCTCAACGCTCGAAGAAGGCCAACCCGTCACGGCGAGTGAGGCATCATGAACGTTCCCCAGAACCGGATTGCTCCGAAAGGGAGCATTCCCGCATGGGCCCTTCACAATCCGTTTGCCGTCTTTGCGATCTTCTTCGGCCTCGTCGCGGCGGCACTCGCTGCGGTCCTCTTCGTGCTTCCGACGCGCATGATGCCCTACGTCGAAAGCCCGTTGATTTCCGTCGTCACGATGACGCCCGGCTATTCGCCGCAAGAGGTCGAGACGTACTTCAGCAAGCCGATCGAAGAGCGCATGACCGATCTGCGGGACGTGCGCTTCATCCGCAGCATCTCGCAGCCCGGGCTCTCGATCGTCACGCTGCAATTCCCCTACGGCACCGATATGCGCCGTGCGCTCGTCGACGTGCAGCAGCTCGCGAAACAAGCTGAAGGCGACTTGCCGTATGACCGTGCGAACCTCAAGCCGTCCTACGTCGTGCCGGTCGACCCGCTGAACACACCCGTTCTGCAACTGGCGGTAACGGCCCCCGGCTGGGATCCGGTTCGTCTTCGCGAGTTCGTCGCGAATAACGTCGTCGATCAGCTCAAACAAGTAGGCGACGTCCAACAGGTCGTGCCGTTTGGTGGCCTGCAACGCCAGCTGCAAGTCGTCGCAAATCGCAGTGCGCTTGCCTCATACGGGCTTTCGCTGCTTGATGTACGCGATGCGCTCGATCGTCAAAATGTGAGCCATTCCGGCGGATTGCTCACTGCGGGCTCGCGCGAGACGGTGATCCGTGGAGATCAGCGTATCCAAGTGGCCGACCAGCTGCTGCAATACCCGCTGACGATGAGCGGCGACCGCACGGTGTACGTCGGCGATGTGGCGACGGTGCGGGACGGTGCGGCCGAAGTGCGCCAAGCGTATCGTTACAACGGCCAGAACGCCGTGGAAGTCTCGATCATCGAGAATCCGGCGGCGAGTTCGCCGCACGTCATCGCCGCGGTCAACGCGGCGGTGGCCCAGATCGAAGCGGCGCACCCGGGGCTCCACTTTACGAAGGCGTACGACAACTCGCGCTTCGTCGGGCAGCTGACGGCGAACATGCTCGAGGAGCTTATCGTCAGCGTCGTGCTCGCTGGTCTGGTGCTGCTGATCTTCCTCGAGGATGTCAGTGCGACGGCAATCGTGATGACGTCGATTCCGACGTGTCTCGGGCTTGCGCTCTTGCTCTTCTGGCCGATGGGCTTTTCGATCAATAGCTCCACGCTCGTGGGTCTCTTGCTCGCGATCGGCCGGCTCGTCGACGATTCCATCGTCGTCATTCACGCCGTGCATCGAAAGCTTGAAGCCGGGCTCTCACCGGCGCGCGCGGCCGTCGAAGGGACGCTTGAGGTCATCTTGCCGATCGCCGCCGCGACGGGCGTCATGACGCTTGCGATCGTGCCCTTGCTCACGAGCGGCGGTATCACGCAAATCATGTTCGTCGGCCTGGTCTGGCCGATCGTCTTCGCGCTTGTCGCGTCGTTGATCGTTTCCATCACGCTCACGCCGCTGCTTGCCGCGTACCTGTTTCGGGGAGCCGGCGCAACCGGTCCCGCATGGCGCACCACTGTCGACGAGCGCGTGCGGCGCACCCTCACGCCAGCGCGCCGCGCCCTCGCCCGCCTGGACAGGGCGTACCGGGGCGGCCTCGTCTGGAGCCTCGAACATCGCTGGCTCGTGCTGGCATCGGCCGCGTTTGCGATCTACGTCGCGTTGCAGCTCCTGCCGTTCGTCGGCAGTGAAATGATGCCGCTCGCCGATACGGGCCAAGCGTCCGCGTATCTCGAGACCGATCCCGGCCTGTCCTTCGCCGCCACGAACGCAAAGGCGAAAGCTTTCGAACAGATCTTGCGCGCGCAGCCGGAGGTCGAGAAAGTCTCGGGCGAGATCGGCGAGGCTCCGGGGAACGGTTACATCACGGGACAAGCGATGAACGGCGTCAATTCGGCGTCCTATCTGATTACGTTTTCGCCGAAGGAAGATCGCCATCGCACAATTTGGCAAGTCATGGATGCGGTCTACGCGCAATCCATGCGCCAAATCCCGGGCATTCGGCGGCTCGCGCTCAAAGAGATGGGTGCGGACGTCATGGCAAGCAACGACGCTCCCGTCGAGCTGCTCGTCTACGGGCCCGATCCTACAACGCTGCATCGCATCGCAAACCAAGTCGCGGACATTGCAAGGCACGTGCCGGGCATGGTCCAGGTGGCAACGTCGACCTCGTTAACGCAGCCCGAAGAACGCATCATCGTCGACCGGACTAAGGCGTCCCAAATAGGGCTTAGCCCCGAAGATGTCCAGCAACAGGCGTACTACGCAGCGCACGGCGGTTATACCAACGAGTATTTCAATCCAACCAACGTGCGGCACTCCCAAATTCTCGTTCGCTACGCCGCCAAAGATCGAGCCACGCTCTCGGACCTGGAACAAGTCCAGATCATCGGTAAGAATGGAGCGGTGGTCCCGTTGACGTCAGTCGCGCGGGTTGAACGAAGCGTCGGTCCGACGGCGATCGAGCACGACGGCTTGCGGCGCACCGTGTCGGTCCTGGGCTATTATCGCAAGGGCGGCAGCGAGATGCGGCTCGATGTGCAAACGATGATGACCGCACTTGCGCAGGTTTCGTTTCCGCAAGGCTACGGCATCGCGATGCGCGGTGACATGACCGAGATGATGCAGAGCTTCGCGCGGCTTCTGGGAGCCATGAAGATCGCGATCCTCTTCATTTTCCTGCTGCTGGTCGCGCAGTTCCGGTCGTTCACGCAGCCGCTCGTGATGTTGCTGGCCGTTCCGCTCGAGCTGCTGGGTGTCGTTGTGGCGCTGCTGCTCACGCATCAAAACCTTTCGACGGTGTCGATCTTAGGCATCGTCGTCGCCAACGGCATGGCGGTCAGTAACGCGATTCTTTTACTGGACCTCATCATTCACAAGCGCGCCGAAGGACTCTCGGTCCGCGACGCGATTCTTGAAGCGGGACCGATCCGTCTACGCCCCATCTTGATGACCACGATCGTAAGCCTGATTGTGCTCGTGCCGGTGGCGTTCTTCCCGAAGACCGGCATCGACGCGTATGCGCCGCTGGCAACGGTCATCATCGGGGGGCTAAGCATCTCGACGGTCCTCACGCTCTTCGTCGTGCCGGTCCTTCATGAGACGTTCGACGCAGCCGGCGTATGGTGGCGGATGCGTCGTCGGACGGGAACGGTCGTTGCCGTCACGCTCGACGCACCGCAATCGTAGGAATACGCATGACGAGAACTCTCCTCCACCTCGCGGTCTGCGGGGCGCTTACACTCGGTGCGATCGCGCCAAGCGCCGCCGACCCACTCGGGTTGCAGAGCCCGCTTACACTCGCGCAGGCGGTCGACCGCGTGCTGCAGGCCGGCTTCGATGTTCGCACCGCCGTGCAAGCCGCTCAGCTCGCGCAAGCCGATGCGGCCACGGCACGGGCGCCCCTGCGGCCCCAGCTTGCCATTTCCGCCACGGCGCGCAACGATAACATTCCTCAGCTCGGCATGCCGATCGCATCGCAAGCGTATGGAGGCCTGTCGGCTAGCGTGCCGCTTTTCACGCCGTCGACGGGTCCAAGCGCACGCGCGTCGGCACTTTCGGCGCTGGCGGCCGCCACGAGCGTCGATACGGCGCGCAACGATGCCTTTCTGGCCGCCGTCCAAGCGTATCGTCGTGCGCAACTTGCGCTGGCCGTGTACCAAACACGTGAAGCGAACGTGCGCGATCAGCAAGATCATCTCGCCACGACCCAGGCTCGCGTACGGGCGGGTACGTTGCCGCGTTACGTCGTGGCTCGCGACCAGGCCGGGCTTGCGGTGGCACAACAGAGTCAAGAAGACGCGGCAGCCGAGCGGGACGAAGCGGCAAACGACTTGGCCGCAATACTGGACATCAGCGTCGCGACGCCGCCGCAAATTGCAACGCCGCTCGACGTTACACCCTTCAACGGGACACTGGACCACTACCTCACGCGCGCGCTCGCTCAGCGGCCTTCCATCATCGCCGCTCGGCAACGCGTGGACGCCGCCCAGCGGAGCATCGCAAGCGCTCGCGGGGCCTATCTGCCTTCGGCGACACTGTCGGCAGCATCGTACAACGGCATCTCCTCTCCTAACCTTGGTCGCTCGGGCGGCCAGGTTCTACTCGTCGCCTCGCTCCCTATCGCCGACGGCGGTCTGCGCGCCGCGGCAGAGGAACGTGCTCGGGCGACGCTCTCAGACGCGCAAATCTCTTACGAACAAACCCGCCTGGGTACCGAGCGCGACGTGCGTAATGCTTGGCGCGAACTGCAAGCAGCCCGAACGAATCTCGGGACAGCGCAAGCCGCCGCTCGTGACGCTCAAGTCACATTACGTATCGCACTCATGCGTGCCGCGGCGGGCAAGGGTATCGATCTCGAAGTCCTCGATGCGCTCGCTGTCTCAGCCTCGGCTCGCGAAACGGTCGTTCGTTCGATAGCGCGGTACGACGACGCCGTTGCGCTCGCGCACCATGCCGCGGGCGATCTTTCGCTCTAGCGACGGCGCGTGCCGTCCGTCTTTCGATCTCGCATTCAGCCGCTCGCGTTACGCCTTGCAACACCCAACGAGAACTAGCCTTTACGGAAAGACGGTCTCCGTCCTGATCGCCCCGCAACATCCTGACGCCGCAAATATCGCATCACTTCAGAAAGGCTCCTCATGCGCATCGTCGCCACACTCGCCATCGTAGCCCTACTTGTCCCCGTCCCATTCGCCGCAAATGCGGCCACTTCGGGAACGGGTTCGCTCAAAGTCTCCGCAAGGTTCCATCCATCCCCTCCGAAACGGGGCGCAGAAACCATTCTCATATCAGTTAAAGACGTGGCCGGTAAACCGGTCAAGGGCGCTGTCGTGAAAGTTGGGTCAAGCATGCCCGCGATGTCGATGGACGGTCCAAGTCTATCGTTACATGATAACGGCAACGGAACGTACGCAGCGAAGACTACGCTCAATTTCGCAACGAAGTGGTCCTTCGCGATTTCAGCGACGAAAGGAAGCCAACAGGGGGCGACGATACTGCAAGCCGACGTTAAATAGGTGACATGCTCGTGCAAGCTGTAGCGAAGCTTCTTGAGTTGTTCACGGCTGGACTTGCAGCGGCCGGCGGCTTTCTCTGGGATAGTCTTTTCGGGCTTATCTTCGGGTTTCTCATCTCGGCGGTCGTCCAGGTCGTGCTAACCCCGGCAATCATGCACCGGTATCTTGGTCCGGGTCTGCGC
>JALYUD010000059.1 GCA_030853905.1 Vulcanimicrobiota bacterium | reverse complement strand
CCCGGAACCCGACGGAGTCACAAAGTTCCGCTGACCGACGGCGCTCGTGCTCTCGCGCATCATGGCGGGTGACTTTCTGCTGCAAGCAGAGGACGCCGAGGCTCGCGTTCGCTACAACGTGAACTATTCGATCGACCGCGAGATGCAGACCGTGCACGTCAGAGCTATCCGGGCGGTCCCGCTGCGATAGCGTTTCAGGAACGTTGCTTGCTCTCGCCGAGCGAAAGCGTGTCCTCGGGCTTTTATTTCGCGGGCGCTCGCGACGGACGCGAAGCGTGAGAGCGCGCTGGTCGTGATCGTCTACCGTGCGTCGCCCGGCGTGCGAGACGCGCGACGATGCGGGCCGAGGCGGTCCGGTGATGGCTCTATTTGCCCGCCATAAACTCTTCGAGTGTACCTAAGTGGCGAATTTCCCGCAGCGTAAGGCTTTGCGGGCGTTGTCGGTTCTCGGCGAGTGTCTACGGTTACGCTTGATACGCGTTTGAAGGCCGTGCGAGCCACCGGACCCGTACTCCCCATGCAACCGCGGGAGTCGCCGGCATTTCCGCGTTCGCGTTAGAGTCCTGCCGACGAAATGACGGGCCGAAAAAGGATAGACTTTTACGCGTGCACCGGAACGTCCGGCGTACGAGCGGCGCGCTGGGCGCGGGCGGTGGCGGTGCGGGCGCAGGCACGGCAGCGGCCCGTTTTCGAACGCGCGCTGATTTCGGTGCCGCAGGCGCAGGTTCGAACCGGCGGCACCGTTGAGCCCGCGGGCCGGTACACGAGAGTCGTTGCTTTTGGCGGCAAAGGCTCGGTTCGTGCCGGAGTGACTGGACTCGTATCGATCGAGGTCGCCGGAGTAATCGAGACTACGTGCGCCTCATCGTGATCGCGCGCGCCGCCGATGCGGCGTAGGCCGCTCAACACGGCTACCATCAGCAGGATATTCACGAAGCCGAGGACGCTGATGATGATGAGGCCCGTAACGATCGCCTCGCGTAAGCGCTGCACGTCCTGCGGTAAGCGAACCGCATCACGCAAAACTCCGCTCATATCGACCGGTCCTGATCCGAGCGTCTCAGGAGCAATCGAGGGTTGGACTGCAACGGCTTGCCCCGTGGATGGGTTTGCTGCGCTTGGCGCCGCGTGGAGCGAGCCGGCCAGCGACGTTGCTCGTGAGAGCGTTTCTGACCGCGCCCGCGCGAGCGCTAGCGCCGTGGAATGCGAGAGCGCGAGTGACGCAGAGTGCGACTCATCGAGTGCCGCCCGCAGCTTGGGCATGAAACTATCCGCGTTGGCACAGCCGGCGGTTGCGAGCAAGGCGAGTAGCGTGACGTACGACACATAGCGCATGCCGGGCTTATCGACCACGGTGTGACCGAAGTTTAGGCATCCGCGAAATGGTCGGCCGCATGACGTTCCCGGCGACGGCATGCGAAACGCAGCGGCATTCGGACGGACGGCGGCGGCGACGGACGCGTCTGCGAGGGCCGCATCCGTCATCGAGGGCGAGCACAGGGGGGCGGAATTGACTTTGAAAGGCGCGTTGCCCGCATGTTGAGGATTTGCCCATCGGACGTTTTGTTCTCAACGTTTCCAACGGAAAAGCCCGCTGCAACGGAACCGTGATCGCACTCCCGAGGCGAAGCAACCGCGTTGCGCGCCAGGTAAGGAGGCGATTCGTTGTGCCGGGTCGCAGGCAGGAATGATACTTTGCGAGGCAGAGTAAGAGACGAATGGAAGTTCGCCGGGCCTTCGCGGACCTCGCTGAGGTTCGTGGTCGCCTTGCCGGAGTGCAACGCTTCGACGGCTATTCCGGCACCGCCGCGATGGCAAGCGGCCTCGTCGCGCTCGGCGCGGGAGTTCTGCAGGCTCTGGTCGATCCGTACCCGCGCGGCGACGCCGAACGGCACACGTACCTGCTGATCTGGCTGAGTTGCCTCGGCATCGCGCTCGTGCTCAACTACGGGGCGATCGTGTTCTGGCGCTCGCGCAATCGCGGCGAACAGGCGGGCGTTCAGTTCCGGACCGTCGGCATGAGCATCATTCCCGCCCTTGCAGCGGGCGGCGTCATCACGGGCGCGCTCGTTCAGCGCGGGCTCGATGCGTTGCTGCCGGGCATGTGGTGCGCAACCTACGCGCTCGGACTGTTCGCATCGCGCGCGATGGTGCCGAGGCAAGTCGTCGCCGTGGCGGTTGCCTTCGGTGCGATAGCAGCGGCGCTGCTGCTCATCCCGGCTTTCGACCCGCTCGCGTGGTGGATCATGCCGGTGGCCTTCGGCGGAGGTCAGATCGCGATCGGCGCGATCGTACGGACGGACGCTCGCATTGACGATAACGAGGCACGGATATGAAAACGGCACCCTTTGCGTATGAAGGACTCGAACGGCTCTTCCACGAGCGTGGTCGGCTTGCGGTCTGCACGTGCTTGATCGCGCACCCCGGCGGCATGCGCTTCCGCGCTTTGCAAGAAGCGTGCGGATTGACCGACGGCAACTTGAACCGGCACCTCCACGCACTCGCCGAAACCGGCGTCGTCGGACTCAATCGCAGCGCCGGACATGGGCGCCCGACGACGATCGTCACGATCACCGAAAGCGGGCGCAATCGTTTTCTCGCCTACATCGATGAGTTGGCCACCGTCGTACGGACGGTCAACGCGAATCAGCTGCAGCGTTCGCCCGCTCCGAAGAAACTACGTTTGGCGGCAAACTCGTGATCGAGCCCATCCCGCTCCCCGAACCCGCTTTGCCGCGTCATGTTGCGATCATCATGGACGGCAATCGCCGTTGGGCCCGCGAGCGTGGTCTTGCGGCCAAGGACGGACATCGCGCCGGCGGCGAGGCGCTGCATGCGACGGTGCGCGCCGCCGCGCAAAGCGGCATCGAGATTCTGACGGTCTACGCTTTTTCGGAAGAGAACTGGCGGCGCGGGGACGGTGAGGTCGGCGCGTTGATGAACCTCGTTCGCTTTTTTGCGCTGCGCGAGGCAAGGCCGCTGCAGCGCGCGAATGTGCGCGTACGCGCCATTGGGCGCATCGGCGATTTACCTGCGCTCACCAAAGCCGCGATCGACACGCTCGTCGAAGCGACCGCGTCGTGCACGGGCATGCTTTTGAACCTCGCGCTCAATTACGGTGCGCGCGGCGAACTCGGCGACGCGATGCGCGCGATCGCGCTGGACGTTCGTGAGGGCCGAATCGGCATCGAGGCGATGGACGATGATTTGCTCTCGCGCTATCTCTACACGAAGGGCCTCCCCGACCCCGATCTGCTGATTCGCACCGGCGGCGAGTTGCGGGTCTCAAACTTTCTGTTGTATCAGATCGCGTATGCGGAGCTGTGGTCGACACAAGCCAACTGGCCCGAATTCGGCCCGCGGCTGTTGGATCAGGCACTGCACGATTTCGCTGCCCGCCAAAGACGGTTCGGCACCTAGGATTCGACTTCGTCGAATCTTTTGCGTTCGGCCTTCGGCCGATCCGCCCGTCGTCGGGTGTCGGACAAAGTCCGACACCTACCTAGGAGCCCGACGGACTTCTAGGCGCGTGCGCTGCCCGTGGCTTTTGGAGGGGCGCGGCTGCTGTAGACGTGTTATACTACGATGCGTGAAAACGCGTCCCGACATTCGGAATATCGCCATTATTGCGCACGTCGATCATGGGAAGACGACGCTGGTCGATGCCATGCTCAAGCAGAGCGGCGTCTTCCGGGAAGGTCAGACCGTTTCGACCCGCGTCCTCGACTCGAACCCGCTCGAGCGGGAGCGCGGCATCACGATCCTCGCCAAGAACACCGCGATCGTGCACGGCGACATCAAAGTGAACATCGTCGATACGCCCGGTCACGCTGATTTCGGCGGTGAAGTCGAGCGCGTGCTGCAGATGGTCCAAGGCGTTTTGCTGCTGGTCGATGCGGCCGAAGGCGTGATGCCCCAGACGCGTTTCGTGCTGCGCAAAGCGCTCGAACTTGATCTGCGCGCGATCGTGGCAATCAACAAGATCGATCGTCGGGACGCGCGCCCGAGCGAGGTGGTCAACGAAGTGTTCGACCTCTTCATCGAACTTGGCGCCAGCGACGAGCAGGCCGATTTCCCCGTCGTTTACACGAACGGCAAGGCCGGTATTGCGAAGCGCGCGCTCGATGAAGAGAGCGAGAACCTCGAACCGCTGTTCGAGACGATCGCGACGCACGTCCCTGAAGCGCCTGCCGAAGACGGGCCGTTTCAGATGCTGGTTTCGGCGATCGATCATAATCGCTATGTCGGGCGCATCGGCATCGGGCGCGTTTTCCGCGGCAGCTCGCGCATCAACGCGCCGATCGCGAAAGTTACGCGCGACGGTGACGTCGAGAACGGCCTGCGGCTCACCAAGCTGCTGACCTTCGCCGGGCTCGAACGAGTCGACGTCGAGGAGGCGAGCGCCGGTGACATCGTATGCGTTTCGGGCATCGAAGGCCTCAACATCGGCGACACGATCGCCGACGCGGCGCATCCCGAGGGGTTACACGCCGTCGCGGTCGATGAACCGACGGTTTCGATGTACTTCATGGTCAATGCCTCACCGTTCGCCGGCCGCGAGGGCAAGTATCTGACCTCCCGCCAGATTCGCGAGCGGTTGATGCGGGAGCTCGAATCGAACGTCGCGCTGCGCGTGGCCGATACCGACAGTGCCGATACCTTCGAAGTCCGGGGGCGCGGCGAGCTGCATCTTTCGATCCTGCTTGAGACGATGCGGCGCGAAGGTTACGAGCTTGCCGTTTCCAAGCCGCAGGTCATTATCACCGAGCGCGGCGGCCAACGTTATGAACCCGTCGAATACGTCGTGGTCGACGTCCGTGAGGAATACTCCGGACCCGTTATCGAGGCGGTCGGCAAACGCCGGGCGCAGATGTCGAACATGCTGACGGTCGGCGAAACGCGCCGGCTCGAATACACGATGCCGACGCGGGCGATTTTCGGTTTGCGGGGGGAACTGCTGACCCTCTCGCGCGGCACGGCCGTCATGTCGCATACATATTACGATCATCAGCCGCTGGCGGGCGAGATCCCGGGGCGGTCGACCGGCGCGCTCGTCGCGAGCGACACCGGAACCGTGACGGGCTACGCATTGATGGGCCTCGAACAGCGCGGTCGTTTCTTCGTTGACCCCGGCACCGAAGTCTACGAAGGCATGGTCGTCGGACGCGCCAACGATGACAAGGACGTCGCGCTCAACGTGGTCCGGGCAAAAAAGATGACCAATATGCGCGCCGCAGGCAGCGACGAGAACGTCAGATTACCACCCGCGGAAGACCTGTCGCTCGAACGCGCGATCGAATTTATCGAGGACGACGAACTGGTCGAAATCACCCCGAAATCGCTACGCATCCGCAAACGCGCGCTGCTCGAAACGGACCGCGTGCGAGCGCGCAAACGCGAAAAGGCCCTCGCTTAGGCTAGGGTTGGTACTCCAGCCCGTCGATGTTGACATAACCGCGTCCCGCGCCGTTCGATGCTGGCAGCACGGTGAGTGATATCACATGACTTCCCGCGCGAAGCACGGGGCTCGTGAACACGAGCCGATGGGTCGTCTTTTTCGCGGCTAGAAAGTTTGCCGTGCCGTACGAGCGTCCATCGATCGTGACCGACGCTCGTCCACCGTGCGAACCGCGCACTCCGTATACGCGAACGGACCGACCG
>JALYUD010000139.1 GCA_030853905.1 Vulcanimicrobiota bacterium | reverse complement strand
TGCGGCAGCTTTACGTGGAAGTATCCGGCGATGATGGCGCGGGCCACGGGGGCGGCCGTGTTGGCGCCGTAGCCGCCGGAACGTTCCATGAAGACCGCCAGCGCGATTTTGGGATGCTCGGCCGGGGCGTAGGCGACGAACCATGTCGTGTTCGGGCCGTTGCCGCCGTCCGTTTCCGCCGTGCCGGTCTTGCCGCCGTAGGGCACGCCCGGGACGTCTTCGCCGTAGGCCGTGCCCCACGGCTTCGTCACCTCGCTCATGCCGGCGCGCACCTCGCGGAGCGCTTCCTGTGAGACGGGTACGCGACGCACGATCTCGCGGTCGAATCGTTTGACGACACGGCCGCTCGCGCTGCGGATCTCCTCGGCGAAGTGCGGCCGGTAGAGCGTGCCCCCGTTGACGACGGTCGCGGTGACGGCGGCCATCTGCAGCGGCGTCGCCTGCATGGCGCCCTGTCCGATGCCGAGCTGACAGACGTCGCTCGGTTCGAGCGGCAAGCCGTATACCTTCATCGACCAGGCATTAGTCGGCCAGTTGCCGGGATATTCGCCTGGTATGTCGACCCCGAGGACCTTACCGAGCCCGTACTGCAGCGCCCAGTAACGCAGACGCGCGTGTCCCAAGCGATAACCGAGCTGATAGAAATATCCGTCGGACGAAGCGGCGAGCGCGTGGACGAAATCGGTCGTGCCGAGACCGCCAGCCGCCATATCGACGAAGGTGACGCCGTGGCAGTTCCACGCACCCGAATCGTACAGCACTTGATCTTTTCCGATTACGCCCGACGTGATCGCGCCGCTGCCGGTTACCATCTTGAATGTCGAACCGGTCGGCGTGGCGGCGGCGATCGCGCGATTGTACAGCGGGTGCAGCGGGTCGTTCAGGTATTGCGCGTACGTCGATTCCTTGATGCCGTTCGTGAAGTCGTTCGGATCAAAATTCGGATAGGAAGCCATCGCCAGGATTCCACCGTCGCTCGGATCGAGCACGACGACCGCGCCGCCGAGCCGCTTTCCGCGCAGCTTGCCGGTCGCGAGCAGCTGCTCGCGCAGCGCGTTCTCAGCCAATGTCTGGATGCGCCAATCGACTGAAAGCACCAGGCTGTCGCCGGGAATCGGAGCGACCGGCCCCAGGCGACGCACGAGTTGGCCTTGCGCGTTGACCTCGATCTGTTCGCCGCCCGGCGTCCCGCGCAAATATGAATCGTAGTGCTCTTCGAGACCGTCTTTGCCGACGACGTCGTTCTGCGAATAGCCCTTTCCCCGCAGCGCTGCGTACTCGTCTTCGGTGATCGCCCCGACGTAGCCGAAGAAATGCGAACCGAGCTTGTGGTACGGGTAATCGCGTACGGGCTGCGCTTGCAGATCCAGTCCCGGCAACTGATCTTGCGCCTCGGCCAGCCGCGCCATTTGGGTGCTCGTGAGATCGTGCGCGAGCACGATCGGACCGTACGGTTCGTACGTTGCGACCTGATCGAACGAAGTGTAATTGATGCCGCGATGGTGCAGCAGGCGACCCCACAACACCGCAGCCGGAATGCCCAGCACGCGGGCCAGCTCGTTCATCGTCGCGCCCGGATCGTGTACGTCGGAGGGAATCATCGCACAGACGAACGACGGACGACTGCGCACGAGCACGACGCCGTGACGGTCGAAGATGCGGCCGCGTGGCGCTGCGACGGGAATGCGCCGGATCTGATTGGCGCGCGCGGCGGCGGCGTAACGCGAACCTTCCAGGATCTGTACCTGCGTTAAGCGGCCGAGCAAAGCGACGAGGGCCACGATCACGGCGACGGCAAAGGCAACGACTTTGGGTGCGCCCGGCGCGAAGGGACTGCGCGGTTCAGCTGCGATTCGCATGGCTCACCAGTTGCGGGCGGAGCCGCAGCGCGACGAAGGCGAGGACCGCATCGAGCAGCGCTTGCCAGAGCACGGCATGCAAATGGACGAGCGGCAGCCCGAGCGGCCGCCCTTCGCCCTGCATCACGATCGCGAATGCGGCAAAGCGCACGAGCGTCAGGCCCGCCGCACCGGGGACCAGGATCAGCATCGTGTCCGAAACCCAGGTCCGGGCGAACCTGCCGGCGAGCGCGGCGGCGACGGCGGTCGCGAACATCCAAGCGACGCCGGTCGTCCCGGCCAGCGCGTCTTCGCAAGCCCCGGCGACCAGACCGAAAGCGATGCCGCGCACCGCGCCGGCGCGCAGGGCGTACCAGCCGACGACGAGCAGCACGAGCGAAACGGTTCCGCCGCGCACGGCCAAGAACGGCGCCAAGCTTGACTGCAACGCGAGCGCCAGCGCGAGCGCTCCCGCCGCGACCCAGCCGCTCGGCGGATCGAGAAGGTAAGCCGGAGCGCCGCTTTCCGGCGGTTTGTTCGCCAGCCAGAATGCGCGCGTCCGCGCGACCTCGTCGGGGCCGCTAATGCGGGACAATGACGACACGGGTCAGCCGGCCGAATTCGACCGCCGGTTGCAGGATCGCCGTTTGGTACAGCGCGCCTTCGGGATGATCGATGCGCAGAATGCGGCCGATTGGGCGGCCGGCATGGAACGAACGGCCTTCGCCCGTGACGACGCGATCGCCGACGCGAAGCTTGGCATCCTGCGAGACATACTGCAGCGCGATGTTGCGGTCGGTCCCCGTGGCGATGCCCCACCAGCGGCCACGCTGAACGACGGCCGGCACCTTGCTTGCGGCATCGGTCAACAGCAGCACCGTGCTCTCGAACGGCGCGACGGCGACGACGCGCCCGACCACACCGTCGTCGTCGATCACGCCGTCGTCGATGTGCACCCCGGTCGTCCCGCCCCGGTCGATCACGATCGTGCGCGAGGTCGCTTCGGGGTCGTAACCGATGGCAGCGGCCGCGATGCCGCCAGGCGCGCTTTCCACCGCCCGGGCGATCGCCTCAGCCGCAGGCGCGGCAGCCAATGCTTCACGCAAGCGCGCATTCTGCGCGCGCAACCTGCGGTTGTCGTTGCGCAGCGCGTGATTTTGGCCGGCGAGCCCGGGTGCGCCCACGATCGCGTCGCCCGCGCTTCGCACACCGTTGACGACCGTCGTGATCACGCTCTGGGCGACGTAGCCGACCGAACTAACCGCGATCGAAAGGGAACTCGGCTTACCGCTGCGCTGGGCGTCGAGACCGGCGAGAGTGACCGCAGCGGCGACGATGACCGCCGCGATTACGGCGAATAGCTTTCTCTCATCCCGATACGTAAAGATTGATACCACCTCGTGAACCGATCGGCGTGCGGCCGCAACCGGTCGTGCAGCGTCGGCGATCCCAAGATTTCGCCGGCACCGCGGGCGACGCACGTCAACGGGTCGGCGGCGATCGTCACCGGCACATTGGCGCGGCTGCCGATGGCGCCGGCCAGGCCGGGAATCAAAGCTCCGCCGCCGGTGAGGGTGATCCCGCTTTCGATCAGGTCTTCCGCAACGTCGGGAGACACGCTTTGCAGAAGGCCGACCGCCGCCCGAACGATCGCCGCGACCCCGTCGCTCATCGCTTCGCCGACGAACGTTTCCGCGACGTCGCGCGTCCGCGGCGCTGCGTCGCGCAGATCGATGCCTCGCACGCGCAGGCCGGCGCGCCCCGGCGCTCGGCCCGCATAGCCGAGCTCGAATTTCAGCCGCTCCGCCGTCGGCAAACCGATCGCAAAGTACGTTGCGCGCAGGCGGGCGGCAATAGCCAGATCGAGCTGGTCGCCGCCGACCGCGACCGAGGCGAGCCGGATGACTCCCGCGGTGCCGAGGATCGCGATCTCCGTCGTGCCGCCGCCGATGTCGACGACCATTTGGGCGCAGCGGCTGGTCACGTCGAGCCCGGCGCCGACGGCGGCCGCGACCGCTTGCGGCACGTAGGTCGTATAGCGCGCGCCCGCTGCGCGCACCGCCTGCTCGACGGCCTTGCACTCGATGTCGGTGGCACAACCCGGGATCGATGCAACGAGCCGCGGCGCCAAACGCGGGCGGCTCGAAAGCGTGCGGTCGACCAAGCGCGCGACCAACGTTTGGGCCCCCCGAAAATCGGAGATCGTTCCCCGCCGCAGGGGCCGAACGACGCGAACGTATGGCGGCGTGCGCCCTTCCATTTCCTTGGCGGCGCTGCCGATGGCGATGATTTCGTCGCTGCGCGCATCGTAGGCGACGACCGAAGGCTCGCTGACGAGCACGCCGGCGCCGCGCTCGTAGACGACGGTATTCGCCGTGCCGAGATCAAGTCCGATATCGGGGCTGATCGTCGATCGGACGCTTCCGACGAGCGAGGTCATACGGGAACTGCGATCGGTCGGGCCCGTGGTAACTGTAGCGCAAGCTCCGGCAGGCGGCGGATGAAATCGCCGAGCGGAAAGCCCATCACGGTGTAAAAGTCGCCGTCGATTCGCTCGACCAGCGCTGCACCACGACCCTGCACGCCATACCCGCCGGCCTTGTCGAACGGTTCGCCGCCGGCAATGTACGTCTCGATCGTGTCGTCGGATAACGCTGCGAAGCGGACGCGCGTGCTCCCCATGCCGTCGAGGCAGCCCTGCGGCGAGCGCACGGAATAGGCCGTGTGCACCAGGTGCTCCCGACCGGCTAGCGCACGCAGCATTGCGCGCGCATCGTCGCTTCCCGCCGGCTTTCCCAGCCCCCGGCCGTCGAGATCGACGACCGTATCGGCAGCGACGACCATCTCAGCGGAAACGCGCGCGAACACCGCGTCCGCTTTGGCCGCCGCATAGAAGGCCGCGAGCGCGCGCGGAGAAAGTCCCGGCCGCTCCCCTTCGCTAACTTCACTCGGCATGACCGTGACGTCGAGTCCGAGGGAACGCAGAAGTTCGTTGCGCCGGGGCGAGCCGCTAGCGAGGACGATCGAGACAAGGTCGTGCATCAGCTGCCGTTTGAGTTTAGTATAGAGAACCGGAACGCATTTTGTACAGGGATTCGGTTTCGCCGCAGCCCTTGCATGCCGCCCTTCGCCCTTTCGTCACTGATACAGCCGGCCGCCCACCTGGACGTAACCGGCGTCGTGCCGGCCCCGCGGATCGCGATGCGTGTAGTGGATCAAGCCGCCGCGTGGGTCGTAGATATACTCGCCTCGGACGGTTGCGCCGTCGCCGGGTGAGAGCGGGATGGGGCCCGTCAGATCGACGTTGTCTTCGACGCGGACCGTCAGGCCACGGCCGGCGGCCCCGGAGAGGTGCAGCAGGAACCCTTCATGCTCGCCGCTGCGCCCCAGCCGCGTCCCGAGAATGCGGCTAACGGTGCCGCTGGCGGTCACCTCGAGATGCGAATTGCCCCCGCGCCACGCATCGTAGATCGCGCCGTTCGCGGCATCGCCCGTGGCCGGAGCGCACCCTACCGCGAAAACGAGCGCGGTAAGCGACAAACCGGCGACGGTCGAACGCAACAGATTCGACGAAGTCGAATCCCTATGCATGCGATTCCGCCGGTGCCGGGTAGAGGGCGTTGTCGCGGATGTAACGATGCACGCCCTCGGGGACGAGATAACGGATGCTGCCGCCGCGCGCCGACTGCGCGCGCACGAGCGTAGCCGAGCCGCGCAATGCCGGCAGATCGAGCAACACGATCTGCGCTCGTTGCACGGGCTCCAGCGTCGCGAGGAAAGCGTTCAAGCGTTCGGGCTCGCGTTCGGCGCGCGGCGCGATCGCGAACATGTCAAGCTGCGCGAGCACCTGATCGAAGCGCTGCCAAGGCCATTCGACGAGCGAATCGCCGCCCGCGATGAACGTAAACTTCGCATCGGCATAGCGTCGGCGCAGTCGCGGCAAGAGGTCCGCCGTATACCCGCTAGCGACGTCGTCCACGTCAGATTCGTCGAGCGTAAAATTGACGTTACCGGCGATCGCAAGCCGCAGCATCGCCAGCCGATCCTCGAGGCCGCATGTCGGCGCCATCCGGTAGTGACTTCCGCGAGTCGGTAAGAACAGCACGCGCTCGAGCGCGAGTTCGACGCGCGCCGCTTCAGCGACGAAGAGATGCGCGTTGTGAACCGGATCGAACGTGCCGCCGAAGAGCCCCAGTTTCATCAGACACCAAGCAATTCGACTTCGCCTGCGGCGCGATCGGATCGGCCGCAGGCCGAACGAAACAGATTCGACGGAGTCGAATCTCGAGGAGGCTGTCGGACTTGGTCCGATAGGCGACGACGGGCGGCTTGCAGCGAAGCCGCAAACGCGACAGATTCGGCGAAGCCGAATCCTCTAGGGTCGCGCGATGCTTCCCAAAATGAGCCGGCAAGAACGACGGCTGCGATTTTCGGCGTTCGAGCGGTATGCGAGACGTTGCGCGCGTGCCTCGCATGCCCCGCGCCGACGCGAAAGCCGATGAAAAAAGCAATCGCGATCACGATGATCAGCGTGATGCCGAAGCCGAGGTAAAAGCGTGCGGTCGCGCTCACGAATAATCGAATTCGTAGCCGGCGATGCGGACGGTATCGCCGTCACGCGCGCCGAGCCCGCGCAATTCCGCATCGACGCCCATCTTCGCCAAGATCGCTTCAAAACGCGCGAGTCCTTCGTCGCTGCCGAAATCGGTCATCGCCGCCAACCGTTCGATCCGTTCGCCGCCGACGACGAAGGCGCCGTCGGTCGCGCGTTCGATCGTGAACGCTTGCGCCGGGGTGAGCATGAAGCGTGGCGCGTCGAGCGCCGAGCGCTCGAGGAGCGGCGCGGTTGCGATCGCTCGCAATGCCGCATACAGCAAATCACGCACGCCTTCACCGGTCGCGGCCGAAATCGCCCGCAGCTCGGGGATCACCCGGCCCAGCTCTTGGAAGCGAAGTCGCGCTTCGGGCAAATCCAGCTTTGAAAGCACGGGCAACATGGAGCGTTCGAGCAAGGACGGATTCCACGAACGCAACTCGTCCTCGATCGTGGCCTTGTCGGCCAAGATCGCTTCGCTCGGGCGAGCGCCGTCCATCAGGTGGATGAGAACGCGCGTCCGTTCAACGTGCCGCAGAAAGCGATCGCCGAGTCCCGCGCCCGTGTGCGCACCTTCGATCAAGCCCGGCACGTCGACGAGAACGAATGACTCCTCGGGCGAGAGCCGGACGACGCCGAGCTGCGGTTCGAGGGTCGTGAACGGGTAATCGGCGATTTTGGGACGGGCCGCGGAAGCGACCGACAAGAGGGTCGACTTTCCGGCGTTGGGCAGGCCGACGATCCCGCAATCCGCCAACAGCCGCAGTTCCAAGCGTAAGGTCGCTGATTCCGCAGGTTCGCCACGCTCGGCGAACCGCGGCGCTTGCCGCGAAGCGGTCGCGAAGTGCTGGTTGCCGAGGCCCCCCCGGCCCCCTTTGGCCACGACGATGCGTTCGCCGGGTTCCGCCAGGTCGGCGATCAGGCGTTCGGGTTTGCTCTGCTCGGTCCGATAGAGGACCGTTCCGAGCGGGACGCCGATGATCAGGTCGTCGCCGCTGCGCCCCGATTTGTTCGAGGTCGAACCCGCTTTGCCGTCCTCGGCCGCGAAGTTCTTCTTGAAGCGAAACTCGATCAAGGTCGATAGTTCCGCGCTCGCTTCCAGGACGACGTCACCGCCGCGGCCGCCGTCACCGCCCGCCGGACCGCCCTTGGGTACGTACTTCTCGCGGCGCCAAGCGACGATGCCGTCCCCGCCGCGTCCCCCCGTGACGACGATCGCCGCCTCGTCGATGAATTGCACCGGTGCGCCTC
>JALYUD010000118.1 GCA_030853905.1 Vulcanimicrobiota bacterium | reverse complement strand
GCAAGGCGAAGGCGAAGTTTTGCAGGCTCGCACCGCCGAAGGCGAGCAGTGCGACCAAGGTGATCACGACGGTCGCGAGCGTATTGAACGAACGCGTCATCGTCTGCAAGATCGAGGTGTTGACGATCTTCGCGTACGGCTCGGCCGCCATGAGCTTGACGTTTTCGCGGATCCGATCGAGGATGACGATCGTATCCATGACCGAATAGCCGACGACGGTCAGCACCGCAGCGAGAAACGCGTCGTCAGCGCGCTTGTCGGCGATCGCATAGATCCCGACCATCATCGCCGCGTCGCGCACGAGCGCAATCACGACGACCAAACCGAAGATGTAATTCCAGCCGAAGCGAAACGCGATGTAGATGAACTGAATCGCGATCGCGATGACGAGCGCCTCGCCCGCCTTGAGCAGATACTCCTTGCCGAGCGATGGTCCGACGGTCGCAATCTGCGACTGCGCACGGTCGACTTTGCCGACCGTGCCGAGCGCGGACCACAGCGGCGACGGATCGTTGCCGAAATCGCGTTGCGTCTCGATCGTGTACCGTTCGTTCGGCTGCGTGTCGGTCGCCTTACCGAGCGTATTGACGCGCCCATCGGTCACGCCGATCTTGGCCAGCGCACCCTGCACGGCCGACACGCTCGCCGGCGCTTTGTACTTGACCGTGACGTCGGTTCCGCCGGTGAACGACAGCCCCAGCCGCAACGCGTGCGACGGCTGGAAACCGCCGCCCGGCGCGTGCGTCGCGTGCCACAAGAGCGCGCCCACGCCGCAACCGATAATGAGATACGAGATGAGCGAAACGGTACCGAACCAGCCGACGACGTTCCAATTCAGACGACGAAAAAACATCTACGCGCCGTAGGCTTTCGGGTTTTCGGACAGGTTGTTGTTGACGACCAGATCGACGAAGTAGCGGGTCACGAACGTGGCCGTAAACAGCGAGAAGGCCGTTCCCCAGAACAGCGTGTAAGCGAAACCCTTCACGGTTCCGGTTCCGAGCATGAACAGGACGCCTGCGCCGACGATGATCGTGACGTGGCTGTCGACGACGGCCGACAAGGCGCGTTTGAAACCGATTGCGACCGATGCGCGCAGCGACTTGCCGGCCCAAATCTCTTCCTTGAGCCGTTCGAAGATCAGGACGTTGGCATCGACCGCCATGCCGACCGAGAGCACGAAGCCGGCGATGCCGGGCAACGTCAGCACGGCGTGCACGCCGGCGAGCAGACCGAGCAGCATCAGCACGTAGACCATCAGCGCGATATCGGCGAGAAGGCCGGGTAGGCGGTAGACGAACAGCATGAAGATCAGCACCAGCCCGAGGCCCGCCATCGCAGCGTAGAGCGATTTTTGCAGATCGATCTTGCCGAGTATCGGACCGACCGTATCGTCCTCGATCACGGTCACCGGCACGGGCAGCGCACCGGCGTTGAGGTCGTTCGCGATGCGGATCGTGTCGTCTTCGCTGAAGCTGCCGGTGATCTGGCCGTTATCGGTAATCACGCCGAGAATCGTCGCGGCCGAAATGAACTTCTTGTCCAGGAAAAAGCCGAGCAGCTTGCCCATGTTCGTCTGCGTCAGCTGACCGAACTTGGCCGGGTTCTTCGTCGTGAATTCGATTTGCCAACCGGTTCCGCTCTGGTCGGGTGCCGATGACGCGCTGCGTAGTTCAGCGCCGGTATACACGATCGGGCCGCTGTCCTTGTAGGCGCCGTTCGGATCGTTCGCATACTTCTTGTCGCGCAGCGCGCGCTCGTTGACCGCCGGCGGAATGATCTTGAAGTCGAGCTTCGCGACTTCTTTGAGCGAGCGCACCGCTTCATCGGGATTCTTCACGTTGGGCAACTCGACCAGAAGGCGATCGCTGCCGACCGTCGTGATCTGCGGTTCCGAGACGCCCAGGCCGTTGATACGGGCGTCGATCACCTGCTGCACTTGGCCCTGAATCTGCGAAGTGATCTTCGGAACTTCCGGGCTCGTATTGAGCTGAAGCAAGACGCTCACACCGCCCTGCAGGTCGAGTCCGAGCCGAATCTTGCTTTGAATCGGGAGGACGAGGTACAGACAACCCGCCACGATCCCGGCCAAAAACGCCCCGGTCACCCAGGGCTTGTAACGATGCCACATAGGAATAAAAAGACCCCACGGAAGGGGAGAACCTACGCATTGTATCAGGCCGCTCCCCCCCAGTCAAACGGAAATCGTAGCGGTGAGCGTCGCCGTGACCGGCGGCTCGAGAACCATCGCCGGGCGGAGCTCGAGTTCGGGCGGCAGCTCGGTGTAGGCAAACACGTCGAGCCGCACGTTAAAGCGCGCGAAGAACTCTGCCAGGAACGGACGCAAAGCCGATGTGCAGACGAACGCGGCGCGTTCGCGCGCTACGGTTTTCAGGTAGGTGAGCGCGCTGACGCGCAGGTGCAGCGCGATCTCGGGCTGCGGGGCGAAGCTGCCTTCGACGAGCCACGCTTGCAACTCGGACTCGAGCGCCGGCGCGAGTACGAGCGGTTCGAGACACGGCACGGCGCGGCGGCGCACGAGCGGCGGTACGAGCTTGCGCCGGACGGCTTGCGTCAGTTCACGGGGATCGCGCGTCAGAGCGGCGGCGTCGATCAGTGCTTCCAAAGTGCCGACCGGGTCGCGCGGCCAGACGCGTTCCCGCAACAGCGCTTCGAAGACGCGTTGAACGCTCAGCAGCGGCAGACCGTCGTTGCCGATCTCTTTCACGAGCGATGGTACCGACGCGCGGAGGTGCTCGAGCAACGTGTGCAGCTCTTGCCGGCCGAGCAGCTGATCCGCATGCCCGCGCGCGATTTCAGCGAGATGCGAGCCGACGATTGAGATCGGATCGAAGACGAGTGCCCCCGCGGCCATCGCGGCATCGCGGCGCTGGGGCTCGAGCCACGTCCCAGGCATGCCGTAGACCGGCTCGCGCACCGCTTCGCCGCCGAGGCGTGCGAGGACGGCTTCATCGGCGACGGCGAGAACGCGATCGAGACGTAAGCGCCCTTCGCCGGCGAGCCCGTCGCGCACCCGAATCGCGTACGTCGCCGGCTCGCGGGTCAGATCGTCGCGCAGGCGTACGCCCGGCAAAACGATGCCGATGTCGCCGGCCAGTGCGCGGCGCACTTCGCCGATGCGGTCCAGGAGCGCGTCGGCAAGCGGCGCCGCAAGGAGCGGCGCGAGGTCGGCGCCGACATCGATCGCGAGGGCGTCCGTGCCCACGAGCGCGAGCGCCATCTCGGG
>JALYUD010000110.1 GCA_030853905.1 Vulcanimicrobiota bacterium | reverse complement strand
CATGAGCGGAACGTATGCGGCGCCCGTCTGGAGGATGCCCAGCAACGCGACGATCGCTTCGATCGAGCGTTCGAGGAAGAGCCCGACCATCGCCCCGCTCCCAATCCCTGCGCCGCGCAGCCGGCGCTGCAACGCAGCGGAGGCACGGCGCAGTTCTCGGTACGTCAGTCGCCGCTCAGCGCAGACGAGCGCCGTCGCAGCCGGAACACGGCGCGCCTGACGCGCGATCGTCTCATGAACCGGGACGAACACGGTGGCCCCTTCCGGCGCCGTGTCGTTCCAAGCCGCGAGTTGCGCTTCTTCGGCCGGCGTCAAGAGCGGCAGGTCACGGGTGGGCTGCTCGGGATTCCGCACCGCCGCTTCGAGCACGGTGCGCAGGTGGGCGAGGACGCGGTCGGCCGTCGCGGGCTCGAAAAGGTCCGTGCGATACAAGAGGGTCAGCCGCAAGCCCTGGGGCTGTTCGCCGATCAGCAAGGTCAAGTCGAACTTCGTCTTCGTCGCAGCGCTCTCCAAGGCCGTAACCTCGAGCCCGGCAAAATGAAGCTGCGCCGGCAATGTGTCTTCCATCGTCATGACCACGTTGAAGAGCGGCGTCGTCCGCAGCTCCCGTTCCTTCGCTAATTCCAAAACGAGCTTCTCGAGCGGTACATCCGCGAAGCCGTAGGCGTCCAGGCACGTCTCGCGCACGCGTTCGAGCAATTCGGCGAAGCTCGGATCGCCGGCGAAGCGCACGCGCAGCACGAGCGTGTTCGCGAAGAAGCCGATCAGCTGCTCCGTCTCTTCGTGCAGTCGGCCGGCGCTCGGCGAGCCGATCACCACATCATCCTGGTTGCCATAGCGGTGCAGCACGATTGCGAAGGTCGTCAAGAGCGCCATGTACCGGGTGGCGCCGTGTTGGCGCGCGAGCTTGTCGACGCCGTCGACGAGCGGAGGCGGCAGGATCGAGGTGCTGCGCGCGGCGTCGTAGGTCGGCGCGACCGGGCGAGGGCGGTCGATCGGGAGCTGCAGCTGCGGCGGGAGCCCGTCGAGCGCTTTACGCCAATACGCGAGACCGGCGCTCAGGCTCGCCTGGTGCTCTGCGCTGCGCTCCCAGGCGGCGTAATCGGAAAACGCGATCGGCAGCGGCGGCAAGCTGACCGGCGTGCCGTTACGATGACCGCCGTAGAGTGCGGAAAGCTCTGTGAGCAGGATGCTTTTCGACCAGCCGTCCGAGACGATGTGGTGAGAATCGATTACCAGGATATGCTCGTCCGCCGCGAGCTTTACGAGCATGACGCGCAGCGCCACGTCACGCGACAAGTCGAAGGGCATATCGGCTGCAGCCGCTACGAGCCGGGCCGCTTCCGCCTCGCGCTCGGCCCGGTTCAACCCGCCAAGATCGACGCGCCGGATCGGGACGGAGGCCGGCGGCAGGACTTGCTGACGCGGACCGTCCTGCGTTGCGAGGAAGAGGCTGCGCAAGGTGTCGTGCCGCGCCGCCAGCGCATCGAGCGCGGCCTGTAAGGCGGCTCCGTCGAGCGCGCCGCGCAGGCGAAACGCGCGCGAAACGTTCCACGCCGTCGACGCCCCCGATGCTCGATCCAGCAGCCAGAGTAATTCTTGCCCGTACGAGAGCACGGTCAGGGCCGCAGCGGGGCACCGCTCGATCCGCTCGCTCACCGTCGCGCCCCGCTCCACCCGAACGACGAACAGGCCGGCGACAGCGTCGGGGCGACTCGAGGATCAACGATGCCGGGGCAGGCCTTCAAAAGAGTTTCATCACGGAAAGGTCGGACGCCAGTCTGCTCGGCTCGGGGTAGGCGTCAACGATAAGACGTTTCGGTGACGGTCGCAAAGAGGCGATGGATTTAACTTGGTGGGGGCCCCTTGGCGCGGCGAGCGTCGATGGCCGCGGCGAGCGCGGCCACGGTTCCCGTTTCGAAGAGCGTCCGCAACGTCAGACGTACCCCGAAGCGCCGGCTCAGCCTGCCGAGCACCCTGATCGCCACGATGGAATGGCCGCCGAGTTGCAGGAAATCGTCGCTCGCGCCGACCCGCTCGCGTCCCAGCACCTCGGCCCATACGGATGCGACCGCAATTTCGGTGTCGCCGTGGGGCGCCACGTAGGCGCCGCCGCCGACGGTTGCGGTCGCAGGAGGCGGGAGCGCCGCTCGGTCGACCTTGCCGCTCGGTGTCAGCGGCAGGCGCTCGAGCGCAACGAATGCGTCGGGCAGCATGTGATCCGGCAGGCGCTCAGCGAGCCACGTGCGCAGCGCGGCCGCGTCGGGTGTATGCGGCTCAGGAGGCGTGGCGAGCGGTACGCTTGGCGGGCGAAAGACGACGTACGCGCACAGGCGCGTTTGCCCGGACGGGGCGAGATTGGGCGTCACGGTGCAGTGTGCGACGCCCGGATGCGTCGCGAGCGCGCTCTCGATCTCGCCCAGCTCGACGCGAAAACCGCGGACCTTGATCTGGGTATCGAGACGCCCCAAGAATTCGAGATCGCCGCCGGGCAGGCGGCGGACGCGGTCGCCGGTGCGGTACATGCGCGCGCGCGGACCGCCGGCGAACGGGTCGCGCGAGAAACGCGCAGCCGTCAGTTTGTCGCCGCCGACATACCCGCGTGCGACGCCCGCCCCGGCGACGTACAATTCTCCCGGAACGCCGCTTGGAACCAACTGCTGCCGCGCGTCGAGCACGTAGCAGCGCACGTTCCCGAGCGGCTTACCGATCGGAACGGTCGCCGGCACGGTGCCCCCGAATTTTTCGATCGTCTCACCGGCAGCGCCGTCAAGCGCGAACGTGCAAGCGCCGACGGTCGTTTCGGTCGGGCCGTAGTGGTTGAGCACGCGACAAGCGCCGCTACGGCGGACGCGCTCGGCGAGGTCCCACGGGCACGGCTCGCCGCCGAGCACGAGCCAGCGGCGCGGCAGCAGCGCCGCATCGTCGCCGCCGCCGGCTGCGCCGTCGAGCAGCGCTTGCAGATGGCTTGGCGTGATCTTCAGGACGTCGACCGGCTGCCCCGCCAGTAACGCCGAGAAGCGCGCGGCATCCCGCGCGACCTCGGGCGGAATCACGTGCAAGGTGCCCGCGCCGCAGAGGGCGGGAAAGATCGCCGTATAGCCGAGGTCGGCTGCGGCCGACGTGACGGTGGCGAAATGCCAGGCCTCTTCACTCGGTACGGACAGCCGCGCGGAGATGGCCAGCGTATAGTTCGCCAAATTGCCGTGGGTGACGGCCACGCCCTTCGGAGCCCCGCTCGACCCCGAGGTGAACAACACGTAAGCGACGTCGTCCGGGCCCGCTTCAGGCAGCGGGTCGTCCACGGACGAGTCATCGGAGGCGAACACGTTGCCGGGGGCGAGCGCGGCGACGCCGTGCGGTAAGCGCTCTCGCAACGCTTCGGCGACCACGACCAGAGCGATGCCGGCAGCGGCGATCTGATCGCCCAGGCGGCGCTGCGGCTGTTCGAGCGCGAGCGGGACGTAGGCCGCGCCGGCTTTGAGCACGGCGAGCATGGCCTCGACCAGCGTAACCGACGGTTCGAAGTACAACCCGACGCGTGTCCCCGGACGCACCCCGCAGGAACGCAGACGATGAGCAAGCCGCGTTGCCCGCGCCTCGAGCTCACCGTAACGCAATTCTTCTG